>PEWM01000121.1 GCA_002779455.1 Deltaproteobacteria bacterium CG07_land_8_20_14_0_80_60_11 | reverse complement strand
CCCACCGGCTGCATGAGCTTTGACGGCAAGAAACTGACGATCGATAACAAGAACTGCAACCACTGCATGCACTGCATCAACCTGATGCCCCAGGCCCTGCGCCCCGGCACCGAGACCGGCGCCACTATCCTCCTGGGCTCCCACGCCCCCATCCTGGAAGGGGCCCAGATGAGTTGGGTCATGGTGCCCTTCATGAAGATGGAAGCGCCTTTTGATGAATTGAAAGAACTCGCCGACAATGTCATGGAATGGTGGGCCGAGAACGGCAAGAACCGGGAGCGCGTCGGGGAACTGATCCTGCGTTTAGGGATGCGGAACTTCCTGGAGAGTGTCGGTCTGCCGCCGGTACCCCAGACCATTCAGACCCCCCGGGCCAACCCGTTCTTCTTCTGGCATCAGGCGGATTTTGACGCCGAGGCGGCGGGCCGGAAATACATCAAAGCTTAAGGCCTCATATAAACTGATAACCTTATCTTTGGCAGAAAGCCGATAAGTTTAGGAGGAACAAGGACAATGGCTGAACGGATAACTGATATTGGACCGCCCCATTTTGAGAAATTCTTGCCGCCCGTCATCAAAGAGAATTACGGCAAGTGGAAATACCACGAAATCCCGGAGCCGGGCGTCTTGAGGCATGTCGCGGAAAACGGCGCGGAAATCTATTCGGTGCGGGTTGCTTCCCCCCGGATTATGAGCACTCTTCAAGCCCGGGACCTGTGCGACATTGCCGACAAATATTGCAGTGGCTACCTGCGGTTTACCAGCCGCCACAATTTTGAGTTCCTGGTATCCGACAAGTCCAAGTTGGAGCCCTTGAAGGCCGAGTTGGCTAAGCGCGGCATACCGAAAGGCGGCACCGGCCATTCCATCACCAACATCGTTCACACCCAGGGCTGGATCCACTGCCACACCCCGGCCATTGACGCCTCGGGAGTGGTGAAGTCGGTCATGGATGATTTGTTTGGATACTTTGGCAGCCATAAGCTGCCGGCTCAGCTGCGCATCTCCCTGGCCTGCTGCCTGAACATGTGCGGTGCGGTGCACTGCTCCGATATCGCCATCCTGGGGATCCACCGCACGCCCCCCAAGGTGAACCACGAGAGGCTGCGCCACCTGTGCGAAATTCCCACCACCATCGCCGCTTGCCCCACCGGCGCCATCCGGCCCCATCCGGATAAGTCCATCAAGAGCGTCGTGGTGAACGAAGAGCGCTGCATGTACTGCGGCAACTGCTACACCATGTGCCCGGCCCTGCCGGTGTTCGACTCCGTGAAAGGCGGCGTGGCCCTCTTGGTCGGCGGCAAAGTGTCCAATGCCAAGACCCCGCCCATGTTCTCCCGGCTGGCGGTGCCGTATCTCCCCAACAACCCGCCCCGGTGGCCGGAAGTCGTCCAGGCCGTCCGCAAGATCGTCACCAAGTACGCCGAAGGCGCCAACAAGTGGGAACGCGTCGGCGAATGGGTCACCCGCATCGGTTGGGAAAAGTTCTTTGAAGTATGCGAGATCCCCTTCACCTTCCAGCACATTGACGATTACCGGTGGGCCTATGACACGTACCGGACATCGATGCATTTTAAATTCTAAGCAGGTGGGATAAATGGCACTATCCAAAGCAGAGTTGGTAGAATTCATTTATGACATGGTTCTCAAGGCCCAGGGCAAAAAGCAGTTGAAGGCCATGGACATCCAGAAGGCCGTCCTCAAAGCGCATCCTGATCAGAACAAGAACGATGTCAAGTTCGCGATCAAGGATCTCATTGACGGCGCCCGCTGCGTCTATACCTACTTCGGCGGGAGCTTCATCGAAATCCCCCACGAAGAAGGGGCCGCCAAGCACTGATGCAAAAGCCCTGTCCCCGGCTGCTGCTGGCAGCTCTCCGGGGCGGGGCCGGCAAGACCACCTTGACGTTGGGGCTCCTGGCCGCCTGGCGGGACCAGGGCCGTCGAGTAGTGCCCTTCAAAAAGGGACCAGACTATATCGACCCGGCCTGGCACTGCCTGGCAGCGGGATGCCCCAGCCATAATCTGGACCCCTTCCTCATGGAGGGGGACCAGATTCTGGCTTCGGTGGCCCGTCATGCCGCCCAGGCGGATGCCCTCCTGATCGAAGGCAACCGGGGCCTCTACGACGGTTTCGACGCCCAGGGCACCTATAGCACCGCGGAATTGGCCAAGTTCCTGGCCACCCCGGTGGTGTTGGTGGTGGACTGCACCATGCGAACCCGCACCACCGCCGCGATGGTATTGGGTTGCCAGCACTTCGACCCCCAGGTGCCCATCCGGGGCGTCATCCTCAACCAGATCGCCCGTCCCCGACACGAAGCCATCATCCGCCAGGCCATTGAAACTTACTGCGGCATTCCGGTGCTGGGGGCCTTACCTCGCCTCAAATGCGAGGTCTTTCCCGAACGCCACATGGGGTTGGTGCCCCCCCAGGAGCACACCACTGCCATCCGGGCCGTGAACATCGCCCGGGACCTGGCTAAACGGTACCTGGACCTGGAGGGCATTTGGCAGGTGGCCAGCCAGGTCCCATCTCTCCCTGAAGTTATCATCCCCCCGCCTGCTTGCTGCGCGGACGGCGCCCCGCCGATCATCGGGGTCATCCGGGACTCCGCCTTCCAGTTTTATTATCCCGAGAACCTGGAGGCCTTGCGGGACGCGGGGGCCGCGGTTATGGAACTCAGCGCCCTGGACGACCCGGTGCTCCCGGCCCACCTGGACGCCCTCTATATCGGCGGCGGCTTCCCCGAAACCCATGCCCGGGCCTTGGCCAAAAACTTGAGCTTCCGCAATTCCGTCAAGGCCGCAGCCCAGGCCGGTTTGCCTATCTACGCCGAATGCGGCGGCCTCATGTACCTGGGAGAGCATATCCAGGTCGGGAGCGACAAGTTTCCCATGGTGGGGATCTTCCCCTATGACTTCGTCATGGGCAAAAAACCCCAGGGGCACGGCTACACCGTCCTGGAAGTGGTTCGGGACAACCCCTACTTCGCTAAGGGCGCCGTGCTCAAGGGCCATGAATTTCACTATTCCCGGATAGCGCCCGACCCGGCCCCCGATGCCCCCATGGCCTTTAGGGTCAGCCGGGGCACGGGTATCGCCGGGCAGCGGGAAGGCTTCCTCTTCCGGAACGTCCTGGCGACCTACACTCACCTCCACGCCCTGGGGTGCCCCCAGTGGGCGAAGGCGCTGGTGCGCCGGGCTCGGGAGTACCACGGCGACCCGGACCTGAAAGAAAACGCTTCCCTACCGGCGTACGAGACGCCGGAACGGGTGCGCCTCTAAATAGGCCCTACCCCTTTTCCCTGCGCCGGCCTTATCCAAGGGGCACGGGCCTCTCGCCTGAACTCAAGCCTGCGGCTGACTCGGAATCATGAAAGGTCTGGTATTGGCTGGTGGCACAGCCTTTCCAGGCTGTGCACGACTAACCTGCTTCCTTGCCACAGGCTGGAAATCCTGTGCCACCGAATTAAAGAGCTTTTCAGGTCAAAGGTCTCGACTTGGCCGGAAGCGTAAGACTACCTGCCACGCCAAACCGGATTTTTGCTAAAAAATGTCCCCTGTTTGCACCAGGGCCCTTTTTTGATATATGATATATATTGACTAATGGTGCGATATTTCAAGGAGGTAACAGCTTATGGCTTGGCGGGTTGAAGTTGATGCGGACAAATGTACCGGCGACGAAGAATGCGTGAACGTATGTCCCGTGGGCGTCTTCGAGATGCAGGACGAGAAATCCGTTCCGGTGAACGAGGATGAATGTCTGGGGTGCGAGAGCTGTATCGAGGTCTGCCCCGCGGACGCGATCACGATAACGGAAACCTAAGCGCCGGCGGTGCTGAAACCCTGAGGAGGGGAGGCGGGACCGTGGTCCCTCTCCCCTTTTTTTGGGGGTTGGGAGGGTGGTGCGGGGGGAGGGCAGGAATCACCGGCGAGACGCCTGTGCCACTGTTCATGGCCCTCCCCCCACAAATCCTTTCCTTTCTTCTCCCCCTCACCCCTCCAACACAATCCCCGCATACCCCACGAAGGAATCGCCGGGCATGACGTCGTAGCTGGTGTAGTAGTCCACCAGCGCGGCTTTGCGGGCGCCTTCGGCTTGGGCCGCGGCTACTGCGGCCACGGCCCCGCCGGCGCTGCAGGCGCTCTGATCCTGCTGGGCGGTCTGGAGCATCCCGGGGCCGTCCAGTTTCAGGGCCTGGTCGATGAATTTCTTATCGTTGACCTCTTTGACCCACTTCACCGCCTCGGGGCCGAAGCCTTTGGGGGCGAAGCCGTAGTTGGGGCCGTAGTGGGTCAGGTCGGTGGACCCGAAGACCAGGATACTGGTCTTTAATTCCTTGGCCGCGGCGGCCACCGCCTTGCCCAGCTCGATGGCCGTGCTCGAGTGGGGGGCGCGCAGGGCCAGGACTTTGGCCTGGGGGAAAAAGTATTTGACGAAAGGCAGCTGCACCTCGATGGTGTTGTCCCCGGGGGATTCCTCCCGGAGGGGCAGGCGCTTAGCCAGGGGCTGATAGAATTCCGTGGCCAGCAGGAGGTTCCCCAAAGGGGTCTCCCAGGCGTCGTCGGCTATTAGGAGCGGCGGCGAGTTCCCCCCCAGGTGGCCTCCGAAAACACACACCACTTGCGGTTGGCGGGCCTTGGCGGCCAGAAAAAACACCCGGGCCGCGGCCTTGCCGGAAAAGTGCCAGCCGGCATGGGGCACGATGCCGCCGTACACCGTGGTCCCTGGAGGCCGCGGGGTTGTCCCGGCGATAAAGTGTTCGATTTCCGCCTTGCAGGCGTTGACGCCGGCGGGATACCAGCCCACGGGCAACATCCGGTCCCGGGTTCGCATGGTCGCCTCCTTTGATGTGGGGCCGCACATCATGGTTTCAACCAGTTCAGTAGCACAGGCTTTCTAGCCTGTGCGAGGATTTTCGCACAGCCTGGAAAGGCTGTGCCACCAGTCAGAAAAACTTGTGGGTAAGGATAAGACTTATCAAAGGGGGGAAATGAAAAGTCCCCCCCGCTTCCCGACTTGTGGGTAATGCTTAGTTGTTAGCGCATAGACACCTAAAGTTCCAGCCTGATCCTCCCGGGGGCTTGACCGGTCACGGCGCCGATCGCCGCGGCGTGGATGCCGTGGCCCTGCAGGCAGTCCAGGAAAGCCTCAGCCTGGTCCGGGGCCACGGCGAGGAGCAGACCGCCGTTGGTCTGGGCGTCACTGAACAGGTCAACCAGCAGGGGATCGAGGCCCGGCGCCACCTGGAGGTGTTTTTCGCAGAACCTGCGGTTGGCGAAACTGCCGGCCGGCACCAGCCCCATGGCGGCATATTCCCTGGCCGCGGCCAGCACCGGCACCTGATGGGCGAAGAAGGTGACTTCGACGTGACTAGCGGCCGCCATTTCCAGGGCGTGACCCAAAAGGCCGAAACCGGTGATGTCCGTGATGGCGTGGACCGCCAGGTTATCCAAGCAGGCCGCCGGCAGCCGGTTCAAGGCCGTCATGACCCCGATGGCCTCGGCCGCAGCCATCGGGGAAGCCAGTCGCCCTTTCATGGCGGTGGCAATAACGCCCGTTCCCAGGGGCTTGGTGAGGACCAGCTTATCGCCCACCCGGGCCCCGCCGTTGGTGAGCACTTTTCCCGGATGGACCACGCCGGTCACCGAGAGCCCGTATTTTAATTCCGTATCATCGACGCTGTGGCCGCCCACGAGCAGGGCCCCGGCCTCATGGATCTTATCCAGGCCGCCGGCCAGAATAGCCTGGAGCACCTCACGGGGCACGGTCTTAACGGGGTAGCAGACAATGTTGAGGGCCGTCAGGGGCCGTCCCCCCATGGCGTACACGTCGCTTAGGGCATTGGCCGCGGCAATCTGGCCAAACGTGTAGGGATCGTTGACCACGGGGGTAAAAAAGTCCACCGTCTGGATCAACGCGATTTCGGGCGTCAGGCGATACACCCCCGCGTCATCCGCCGTCTCCATGCCGACCAGCAGGTCGGGATGCGACTGGATGGGCAGAGCCTGCAAAATTTCCTCCAAAACCCCGGGAGGAACTTTAGCAGCTCAGCCGGCGGCTCGGACCTGCTCCATCAAGGGCTTGTAACTTTTGTCGGTCATGTTTCTTCCTGGTGGACGGTTAAATCGTTTTTTCCGTGCACCTTGCTCTTCAGTATACCAGCTTTATCCCATTTCTCGTACAACCCCGGGTCTCCGCCTGTTACGAAAAGTTCCTCAGGCAGCCTCGAGGGTCACCCGAAATCCAAAGTCTTTAAAGCGCCTTACCCGGTACGGGACCAGGCGGTTTTTGTTGAGTTTATCGAAGTAATCACCGCCCAGATCTTGTTAATTGTCGGCTCAAATCTTGGTCAATATCTGGAGTAATCTCTCTCCATCTTGTCGCGATTTTCCCCGGGCCTGGACCTGACAATGGCCTCCTACATGACACCCAGGTCTTCCTCCTGGGGCGCCGGGCCCGCGGGCGGCCACGGCAACTCCGGTTCGCTGAGGCAGGCCAGGAGCCCCGCGGCGGCCGTGAGGCCATAGGGCAGAGCCGCCTCATCAGGGTTAAACTGGGGGGAGTGGAGGGCCTGGCCCCGGCCTCCGGGGGTGCGAACCCCCAGGAAAAAGTAGAAGCCCGGCGCTCGGGCGGCATAGTAGGGGAAGTCCTCGCTCCCCATGGCCGGGTGCAGCAGCTTGAGGCGTTTCGGCCCCAGCAGGGCCTGGAGCACCGGCACTGCCTGGTCCGTGAGCTCCGGGTCGTTTTTGAGCATGGGGAACAGGGGCTCCACCGTGAGCTTAATCTCGGCCCCGGTGGCCTGGGTAAGCCCCGCGAACTGGCGCCGCAGGCCGGTTAAGACCTCCTGGCGCACCGACTCCTGGAGATAACGCAGACTGCCCTCCAGGGTGACCTCATCCGCCAGGATGTTGAAACGGTTGCCCCCCTTTATCCGGCCGAAGGTGAGGATCTTGGGGGACCGGGCGTCGATCTGCTGGGCCAGGAACCCCTGAATCTGGTTGAGCACCTGGGCCGTCACCAGGATGGGGTCCACCCCCCGGTGGGGCGTGGCGCCGTGGGCCGATTTGCCGGTGACGGTGAGGATGATGCGGTCGGCCCCGGCCATCACCACCCCCGGCCCGTAGCGGATATGGCCCACGTCCAGATTGGGCGCCACGTGGAGGGCGCACACTGCCGCCACCTTCGGGTTATCCATGACGCCGGCGGCCACCATCCCCCTGGCGCCGCTGTCGCCCACCGGCGGGCCTTCTTCGGCGGGCTGGAAGATGAAGACGTAATGGCCGGCCAGGCGATCTTTGAACTCGCTGAGCAACCGGGCGGCGCCCAGGGCGATGGCCAGATGAAAATCATGCCCGCAGGCGTGCATGACGCCCTCCACCTGTGAGCGCCAGGGGAGGTTGACCTTTTCGGCGATGGGCAGGGCGTCCATGTCGGCCCGCCAGGCCACCGCCCGGCCCGGGCGGGCGCACTTCAGCACCCCCAACACCCCGTGGCCGGCGATGCCGGTTTTTACCATGAGCCCCAGGTTCCTCAGATAGTCCGCCACTACCCGGGCGGTGCGCTCCTCCTGGTGGGAGAGCTCCGGGTGCTGGTGGAATTCCCGGCGGAGGGTTACCAATTCCTCGGCCAGCCCCTGGGCCCGGACTTTGATCTCTTCTAATAATAACGTCATAGGGGCATTGTATCGCGGCCGGTGAGGATGGCAAAGGGTAAAAAAAAGGTGCGCAGTGCGCACCCTTAGGTGAGAAATCGACATAGGTAGGCCCTCACGGGCTTTCCCTGTCACACCACCGGGCGTACGGGTCCGTA
>PEWM01000046.1:7068-10244 GCA_002779455.1 Deltaproteobacteria bacterium CG07_land_8_20_14_0_80_60_11 | reverse complement strand
GTAAACCTGCTGGATAACGCCATCAAGTTCAGTCCCGCGGACTCTACCGTTTGGGTGGACGCCCAGCCAGCCGGATCGGAGATCGTTATCCGGGTCAAGGACCAAGGCTGCGGTATTCCTCCAGAGCACCTGGACCGGATCTTTGAGCGCTTCTACCGGGTGGACGCGGGCCGCAGCCGCAAGGTGGGCGGCACCGGCCTGGGGTTGGCCATCGTCAAACACATCGCCCAGGCCCATAGGGGCCGGGTAACGGTGGAGAGCACCCCCGGACAGGGAAGTATTTTCTCCTTGCACTTACCCGCAGATTAACCTTTTCTTCCAGGATTTCCTGCCGACACCCCTGGGAAAAATCCCCGCCTCCCCAAACCTATCGAACTTCTAACCTGCCGCTAATCAAACGCTAACAATCCCTCTTTATCATCAAGGCAAAGGAATTTATTCCAGTCTGTCGATCAATTGAGGAGAGAATTCATGAACCGAGTAAAATGGCTGATATTCGCGGCAGTAGCTTGTATTGCCTTAACCGGGGTAGCTCAAGGGCAAACTCTGTCCCTTAACGGCGCCGGGGCTTCCTTTCCCTATCCCCTCTACTCCCAATGGGCGCATAAATACCACGGACTCACAGGGATGAAGATCAACTATCAATCCATCGGCTCCGGCGGTGGGATTGCCCAGATCAAGGCCAAGACCGTGGACTTCGGCGCCTCGGACGAGCCCCTCAAGACGGAGGATTTGGACCAGGCAGGCCTGGTGCAGTTTCCCATGGTGGTGGGCGGCGTGGTCCCGGTGGTCAACATATCGGGCATCGCCGCCGGCCAGATCAAGTTCACCGGCGACCTGCTGGCCCAGGTCTTTATGGGGAAAATCGCCAAGTGGAATGATCCCGCCGTCAAGAACCTTAATCCAGGGCTTAATTTGCCGGACCTGAATATCACCATCGTCCATCGGGCCGACGGCTCCGGCACCACCTGGCTCTTTACCCATTATCTGGGCCTCAGTTCTCCGGAATGGCAGGAGAAGGTGGGGGTGGGCAAATCGGTCAAGTGGCCCGCGCCCAACAGCGCCGGCGGCAAAGGCAATGAAGGCGTGGCGAGCTACGTGAAAAAGGTGGACGGCGCCATCGGCTACGTGGAATACGCTTATGCCGTGCAAAACCAGATGAGCTTTGCGGTGCTGAAAAACCGGGCCGGGAATTTTGTGACGCCGAGTATCGAGAGTTTCCAGGCGGCTACGGCCAATGCCGATTGGCAGAAAGCCCCGGGGTACTATCTTGTGCTCAATAATCAACCGGGAGACCAAAGCTGGCCCATCACCGGGGCCACTTATATCCTGATCCACAAGCAGCAGGCGGACGCCGCCAAGGCCAAAGGCGCGATGAAATTTTTCGACTGGTGTTACAAGCACGGCGCCGAGATGGCGCAAAAGTTGGATTATGTACCGCTCCCGGCCAAGGTGGTGGAATTGGTCCAGGCCACCTGGGCCAAAGAGATTAAAGCGGACGGCAAATCTGTCTGGCCGTAAACGCGGCCCCACCGCGGCCTCAGCTCGGGGGGGCTACAGCATCGGCCGGGTTCCCCCGCTTCCTGACCCAACACCCTGGATTCAGGCATAAAACCATGGCTGACCTGGCACTACCGGAAACTCCGGCCAAAACGCAGACCTGGCGGCAGGGAGACGTGATCTTCCTCTGGCTGAGCCGGGGGTGCGCCTTCCTGGTGCCCGCGCTCATCGGCGGAATCTTCCTGGCGCTCCTGATTTACTCCCTGCCGGCCATAAAAAAATTCGGCGTGGGCTTCCTGGTGTCCCCGGAATGGAACCCCGTTACCCAGGAGTTCGGCGCGGCCAGCAGCATCTTCGGCACCGTGGTTTCGACCCTCATCGCCATGCTGCTGGCGGTGCCCCTCAGCCTGGCCATCGCCTTTTTCCTGGCGGAACTGGCGCCGCCCAAGGTAAGCCGGGTGGTGAGCACGCTCATTGAACTATTAGCCGCCATCCCCAGCATCATTTTTGGGATGTGGGGGCTGTTCGTCTTCGCCCCGTTCCTGCAGGCCCACGTGCAGCCCTGGCTCGCCTCCACCCTGGGCTTTCTCCCCCTGTTTCAGGGACCGCCCATGGGCATCGGCATAATGAGCGCCGGGATCATCCTGGCCTTCATGATCCTGCCCTTCATCTGCGCTATTGCCCGGGATGTCTTTCTCCTGGTGCCCCGGACCATCCGGGAGTCCGCCTTCGGCATGGGGGCCACCACCTGGGAAGTCATGTACAAGGTCATGATCCCCTATGGCCTGGTGGGGCTCATCGGCGCGGTGTTCCTGGGTCTGGGGCGGGCCCTGGGGGAAACCATGGCCATAACCTTTGTCATCGGCAACTCCCACCGGATTTCCGCCTCGTTGTTCGCCGCGGGCAACAGCATCGCCTCCACGCTGGCCAATGAATTCGCCGAAGCCACCGAGCCGATGTATGTCAGCAGCCTGATTGCCTTGGGCCTGGTCTTGTTTCTCATCACCTACCTGGTGCAGATCCTGGCGCAATTTCTCCTGCGCCGCCTCTACCGTTCCTGGAGCGCGGGCCTATGAAACCGCGTCCCCCCACCGGCCGCCGCCTCGTTAACGGGGTTGTCAGCGTCTTGGCCGCGGCCTCAGCCCTCATGGGTCTCCTGGCCCTGGCCTGGATCTTCGTGGGAGTTCTGAGCCGGGGGGTGGGCGCCCTCAATGTTGATTTCTTCACCCGTCTCCCCAATCCTCCGGGGATTCCCGGCGGCGGCCTGGCCAATGCCATCGTCGGCACCCTGGCCATGACCGGGTTGGCCACCCTCCTGGCGGTGCCGGTGGGCATGATGGCGGGAGTTTTCCTGTCCGAATTCGGTCAGAAATCCCGGCTGGCCGATCACAGCCGCTTTGCCGCCAATGTCTTGATGGGGATGCCGTCCATTATCATCGGCGTTTTCGTGTACGCCATCGTGGTGCTGCCCCGGGGCAAGTTTTCCGGTTATGCCGGCGCCCTGTCCCTGGGCATCATCATGCTGCCGGTGGTGGCCCGCACTGCCGAGGATATGCTGCGGCTGCTCCCCAACACCCTCCGGGAAGCGGGCCTGGCCCTGGGCGCGCCCACCTGGAAGGTGACCCTGGCCATCCTGTTCCGGGCCGCCAAACCGGGGCTCCTCACCGGCATCTTGC
>PEWM01000046.1:3579-7005 GCA_002779455.1 Deltaproteobacteria bacterium CG07_land_8_20_14_0_80_60_11 | reverse complement strand
ACTGGGAAAGTTCCCTGGCCGGCCCCACCCCCAACCTCACGGTGACCATCTTCAATTTTGCCATGTCCCCCTATCCCGACTGGCAGCAGATGGCCTGGGGGGCCTCCCTGCTCATTACCTGCGGCGTCCTGGCCTTGAACCTGACGGCGCGCTTTTTCCTGGGAGAGAAACACTCATGAAAACCACGACTATGGCCTTCCCCTACCCGGTTGCCCGTGATCAATCATTGGCATTGGAGACGGCAATCCCGGCCGCGTATGCCGCCGCGCCCGTCGGCCCCAAGATCATCGCCCGGCAGGTGAACTTCTTCTACGGGGAGCATCAGGCCCTCTTCGAGAACGATCTGGAGATTCATCGCCACAAGGTAACGGCCATCATCGGCCCCTCGGGATGCGGCAAATCAACCCATATTCGCATCTATAACCGCATCTACGAGCTTTATGGCGAACAGCGGGCCTTCGGCGAGGTTTTGCTGGATGGAGAGAATATTTTGGACCAGGGCATGGATGTCATGGAACTGCGGCGCCGGGTTGGCATGATCTTCCAGAAGCCCACCCCCTTTCCCATGAGCGTCTTCGAGAACGTGGTCTTTGGCCTGAAATTGCATTACAAGTTAAGCAAGGGAGAAATGGCCGACCGGGTGGAAGAGGCCCTGAGCCAGGCAGCTCTCTGGGATGAAGTTAAAGATATTTTGCGTCAGCCGGGCACAGCCCTATCCGGCGGCCAGCAGCAGCGGCTGTGCATCGCCCGGGCCCTGGCGGTAGAGCCGGAAGTGTTGCTGATGGACGAACCCACTTCGGCAATTGACCCCATCGCCACCGCCAAGATCGAAGAATTGATCAATTCGCTGAAAAGCAAATACACTATTGTCATCGTTACTCATAATATGCAGCAAGCAGCCAGGGTCTCCGACTTCACCGCCTTTTTCTACCAAGGACGTATCGTAGAGTTCGGCGATACCCAAAAGATCTTTACCAATCCTGCCAATAAAAAAACCGAAGATTATATTACCGGCCGGTTTGGCTGATTGCCATTATCAAAAATTATCACCTTACCCGGAAAAATACCATATATCTTTTTGAAATCATTGGTCGGGACGAGAGGATTTGAACCTCCGACCCCCTGAACCCCATTCCCTTATATATCATTTTTCTTGCTTTTCCCGCTTTAAGATAATCATTGACAATTACCATAAAATCAGTATATTACCCTTATAGGCTTTAGGATAGTGTTCCCTAATTGGTGATAGTTTAATCTGCTTTCACGTACAGGACACGCACAGGGAAATTTGAAGGAGAAAGGCCATGGCGATCACCAGTTACTGCGAAGATTGCTACCAGGGAAGCAGCTTGGACGCTAAGGTGTGCTCAAACGCCAAATGCGGCACTCCCCTTGGCCGGAATCGGCGGTATCGGGTTAAAGTCTATAAGAATGCACGGCCAGTCTTTACTAAAGTGGTGGATAACCTCACCATTGCCAGGGAGCTTGAGGCGACTGTTAAAGCTGACATTCTCCGGGGTGATTTTGACATTAACCAAAAGCCGACCCCGATCCCTCCTCTAAACGAAGTCTGGAATAAATACCTATTGTGGGCCAGGGTTAATAAACCTGCGACCTGGGACGATGATCTGTTCAACTACCGGAAGCACCTTGAACCCCGTTTCGGTAAGAAACGGTTGGACGTTATCTCTGGCATGAACGTTAACCGGATGAAACTGGAAATGACCAAAGGTGAGACGAAAGACGGTAAGCCGTGCCTTAGTAAGCGGGGTAGGCTATATTCGGCATCCACAATCAAACATCAGTTAGTCTTGCTGAAGCACCTATACAAATTCGCACGTGGGCGGGACTTCAAATACAGGGGAGAAACCCCTTTTGATGACGATCAAGTGAGAATGCCCCATTTGGATAACAAACGCACCCCGCAGTTAGGGGACGCTCAACTTGCGGCACTGTGGGATACTCTGGACATCTGGCCCAATCAACTGCAATCAGGTTTCATCAAACTGGCCTTGCTTACCGGAGTGCGCCGATCCACGCTATTTACGTTAAAGTGGGAGGACGTGGATTTTGAAATGGGTATGATAACGCTGCTTATCTCCCACCGGCGCAAGGGAACCGAAACGGTGAAAAAGACGGTTGCCCCGGCGGTTATGGAAGTGCTGAGGAACCTACCCCGAACTGAGTCACCTTATGTGTTTCCAGGGAAAGGCGGTCAGCAAAGAACAGACTTTAAGGGGCCATGGCTTAGAATCCGCAAGGCGGCGGGGTTGCCGGAAGATTTTAGATTTCACGATTTGCGACATAATTTCGCCAGCTATCACGCCAGCAACGGGACGGACTTGCAAGTCATTCAACAGTTAATGAACCATCGGGACTACAGGACTACCTTGAAGTATGCCCACTTATCAGAAAGCGTGGTAAACGAGGCAGCGATAAGAAGCGGTGAACTGTTGACCCCGAAACGTGAATCAAACGTGATCAAGATGAACGAGTAAACCAATTTCCCGGGATGGGGTGCGCACCCGACAAGGCGGTTATCCTGACCGTCTTTCCCGGATTCCCCCCAGGACCGTTACAGGAGGCGGCAAGATGGCTGAGGATGAAAGTCAGACCAGAGAGGAGGCTCCAGAGATCAACATTGTTATCACCTGTAGCCAAGAGGAAAAAGACCCCCCCCAGTCTGATCAGCATAGGTCGGCCGGCTGGAAGAGTTTAGATAAGATCAAGACAAAAAAAGCTGAACGGCTTTTCCATCAATACTGTGACCCAAAACCCCCGGGTTGGGAAGACCGGGAGTGGGAGATTTTAAAAGAGGCCGCTCTTAAAATTCTAAGTTCTGAATTCTCTGAATTCATCGAGGAGAACGGGCTAAAGGGTCATCCGCTACACAAGAAAATCTATCAAGCTGACGTAGGGCAATTAATTATTGCCTTGGTCGAATATGCTCATTTTAATCGTATTGTCAATCTTCCCTTTTTTCCTCCTGATGTTATTAGGGCGGAAATTATCAAGGAATTCGACGAACATTTTCGTTGGGTGTCCGAAATATTGCAGATAGCTGGTGTCCGAAAAGATGGAATCCAAAGCAAGAGGCAGGAATGGCGAAAACAATTATCTACACAGGTCGTTGCAGGTAAATTCCCCACCTACTGGCGCGAGGACATTTGGGAGAAGATATGGCCTGGGCACGGTAATGTCCCCAAAAAACAATCCCCCCGTATACTTGCTGCCCAAGCGTTTGCTGATGTGTTTGTAGGATATGTCCCTGATGTTCCTACGGACAGAATGGTCGATTGGGTGAATATCATCCTGAAATCTTTGGGGCGCCCTACAGTAGGTAAATCCAGTCTGAACGCCTATATTTCTATTTCTAAGAAACAGCAACCGAAAAGCCCTATGTCAATTACAGAATAATTATCAAAT
>PEWM01000046.1:0-3541 GCA_002779455.1 Deltaproteobacteria bacterium CG07_land_8_20_14_0_80_60_11 | reverse complement strand
TACTTTCCAAAAATTGCCTCTCAAACGGGGCTTTTGTTATCCGATATCGGAAAGTAAACCCTACCTTCCGAAATTATATTATAAAACCCACCTTTGTTACGTTATCTTTGGAAAGTAAGCAGTATTGACATCCTAATTACTGGACCTTATTATTGGATAGGATAATCACTCATTGCTTAGGCGATATCTTTATTAATTATATCAAGGGGTGATGTGATGGAAAACTTAATAAGGGTTTCAAAAGCCGAAAACTTACCGTTTAAGAAACAGACATTTTATAAGTGGTGGCACCTCAAAAAACACCCCGAAATTTTCATTAAATTTTCTGGGGCTCTGTTTATTGATCTTGCCGCTCTTGAACGGGCCATGAATAAAACTCGGCTGAGCGGGCACGTCGATGAGAAATAACCGCAGCATTGAAACCATTGGGGCGGGAGCCCCCTGTGGAGCCACCGCCCAAACCCGGGGTGCGGCTGGCGGAGGTTGCCTGGTGGCGGCCTTGAACTACGCTGCCCGCGGCTGGCCCGTGTTCCCGATCTGGCCGATTACTGGTGGTGAGTGCGCCTGTGGGAAAGCCGACTGCCAGCACCCCGGCAAGCATCCGATAGGCAGACTTGCTCCCAAGGGCCGAAACAGCGCCACCACGGACCCCGAGACCATCCGCAGGTGGTGGGGGCAATACCCCCACGCCAACGTCGCCATTGCCACCGGCCCCGAATCCGGCCTGGTGGTGGTGGACGTTGACCCCAGGAACGGCGGGGATAAATCATTCGAGAAGCTCCCCGGTATCATGCCTATCACCCCTATGGTCCACACCGGGGGCGGCGGGGAGCATTATTTTTTAAGTACCCCGGCAACGGCCATGAAAATCAAAAGCAAAAATGAGATGGGCGGCTTTCCAGGCATTGACCAAAAAGCAGACGGCGGCTATGTCGTGGCCCCGCCTTCAAACCACATATCGGGCGGCTTTTATTCCTGGAAGATTCCCCCTTCGGAGACTTACCCCCTGGCCCCGGTCCCAGATTGGCTCATGCCTTTGCTTCTCAAAAAAGATGACGAACCCCGGCGGCAACCCGAAGGCCAGGTAGGGGATAAAATTCTCGATGGCAAGCGCAACGCAAGCCTGGCAAGCCTGGCCGGGACCATGCGGCACCGGGGGATGAGCCAGGAGGCTATCGAGGCGGCGCTGCTGGCGGAAAACAGAAAGTGTTCACCACCTCTCCCCGAAGCAGAAGTACTCTCCATTGCCAGATCGATTAGTCGTTATGCGCCGGGCGGCCAGGGACCGGCAACCGGCGGTGCGTGGCCCGAGCCGGAACCGTTACGGCGAACCCTGGACCCCGGGGAACCCTTCCCGGTGGAGGCTTTGGGAATGATCCTGGGAGAAGCTGCCAAGGCCATACACCTGAACATCAAAGCCCCCCTGGCGATTTGCGGACAATCGGTTTTAGCCACTGCCAACCTGGCAGTCCAGGGATTCGCCGATGTGACGATTGACGGCCGGACATTCCCTGTCTCTGAATATTTTCTGTCCATCGCTCTCTCCGGCGATCGCAAGACCGCCGCAGACCGGGCGGCCCTGGTGTCGGTGGACTCGCGCCAACGGGAGCTGAACGAGGCGTATAAAATAGAGCTGGCCAAATACGTGTCAGAGTCTGGGCTCTGGGAGAGCTTTCGCTCCGCGGCTTTGAAGACCAAAGGGGAGGAGGCTCGCAGGGAAGCGGTGGAGACATTGCCATCCCCCCCCACGGCGCCACCCATCCCACAACTTACAACCCAAGAGCCCACCTACGAGGGGCTGGCCAAATTGCTCGATATTGGCTGGCCCTCAGTGGGGTTGTTCTCTTCAGAGGGCGGTCGATTTTTCGGCGGGTTCGCCATGTCACAGGACCACCGCCTTAAGACTCTGGCTGGACTCTCCGAAATTTGGGATGGCCGACCTATAATTCGGACGCGCTCCGGGGATAAATCCTTCACCCTCTATGGCCGCCGGCTGAGCGCCCACCTGCTCATGCAACCCGTGGTGGCGGAAACCATTCTGGCGGACCCTTTGGCACATGAGCAAGGTTTTTTGTCACGGTGCCACATTGTTGCCCCAGAGAGTATGCTTGGAGAGCAGACATACTCCTCCCAAGACCTGACTCGGGAACCGGCCTACGGGCGGTATTGTACCAAAATCACCACCATCCTCCAAACTTCGCTTCCCCGTAAGACCGATCCGGTTTCCGGGCAACCGACTAACGAGTTGACGCCTCGTCACCTTCCGGTGACCCCGGAAGCAAAAGCTTTATGGGTTCGTTTTTATGATTGGATTCAGGAGCACTTGCGCCCCGATGGCATGTTCCGGCCCATATCCAGTATCGCCGCAAAAGCTGCAGAACACGCATTGAGATTGGCCGGTACGCTGGCCCTGGTGGATGACCTGAATGGCCCAGCTATTACCATCCAACACGTGAAGAACGGCATCATCCTGGCCAGGTTTTACCTCACCGAAGCCCTGAGGTTATTCTATACCGCCAAAACGAATCCGGACCTGGTGCTGGCTGAAAAAGTTCTGACTTGGCTGCGCACCCGTGAATGTCCAGACAAACACCTGGTTTCGTTGTCGGATGTTTATCAAATGGGTCCGAACGCGGTACGGGACAAGGCCACCGCCGCCAAAATCATGCAAATCCTGACCGAGCACTTTTGGGTGAGGCCGCTGGAAGGGGGGGCTGAAATTGCCGGGAAAAAACGCCGTCAAGTCTGGGAGGTAAACCCTGATGCCTAAAGTGCCCAAATTTAATTTTGAGGCTTACCCCCCTGCTAAACCCGCTAAAGTTGCTAATCTTCATCCGGGTGAGGCACCCCAATCCGGCCCCCGGGAGCACGTCCTCACCTGCGCTGACTGTCCCCACTTTGAGGCCAACCAAGGACCAAACCCGAGGGAAGGCTGGGGGCGGTGTCTAAAAAGAAATAAGGGACGTTTCGGCTGCGCTACGGCTTGCGAGGCGCGGCTTTAACCAATGGCGGCCATTAAGGCAGGCGGCAGACCCTGGCAGGTCCTGCGGCAACCGCCGGCGAAGAACTTGTAAGGTGCCGATCAATTAAGAGGAGAATCTTGAAATGCAAAAATTAAAGCGCGCAACATTTGAGGTCAGCCGTGAGCTGGAGTTCTTCAGTGAGAAGGAATTAGCGATGCAGATTGGGCACGGCCGAGGACTGTGGCCGATCGCCTTGCTGAAGGAGCTTGTCGACAATGCCTTGGATGCCGCTGAGGCAGCAAATCTCCCGCCGGAGGTGGAAGTCGAGATCGGAGACGATTACTTCGGTGTCCGCGACAATGGCCCCGGCCTACCGAGGGAAACCCTGACCCGTTCGCTGGACTATCTGAAGCGGGTAAGCGACAAGGTTTTTTATGTTTCCCCCACGCGCGGTCAGCTTGGCAATGCTTTAAAGCTTGTGTGGGCCGCTCCCTTTGTTGCACATGGCGACCATGGCTGTGTTGAGGTTTGGAGCATGGGGGTGCATCACACCGTGGAGGTTTGGGTTGACCGTATAG
>PEWM01000001.1 GCA_002779455.1 Deltaproteobacteria bacterium CG07_land_8_20_14_0_80_60_11 | reverse complement strand
CGGGTGCGCCCCTACAGACCGTAAGCTTTTCTTACTTCTATGAGCGCAACTTGGTATTAGCCACCGCGGTCCGATGCCTTCGGAGAAAAACCGCGGGCCTTATCAGCGGATTATACCGGGTTCGTTTTGTAGGGGCGGGTTTAAAACCCGCCCCTACGCTACGAGTGATATCAATAGGTTATCTGGATGATTTGTTTCATTTCAAAGGGAACATGGTATTAGGGGACTGGCGCAAAGGTATGATATAAATTTAATTTATGCTGAATAAGCGTGCGTGCAGTAAAATTGAGAAAACCGCCGCGGCGCGGTACCATCCACAATTCAGTTCTATTGTTGAAGACCTTGGAAAAGTTACGACAGGGAGAGAATTAAATGAAGCCCATTGACATGGCGGAGATAATTTTAACTGAGGCAGAGATCGAGGCCGCGGTGCGCGTCTTGCGATCCGGAGCGTTGCGCCAGGGCAAGGAATGCCATGCCTTCGAAATGGAATTTGCTGAGAAGGTAAGGGCTAAACACGCGGTCACCAGCGCCAATGGCACTGCGGCATTGCATCTGAGCTATATGGTTTTTCTTAAACCCGGCGATGAGGTTTTGGTGCCGGCCTTCACCTTTATCGCCACGGGTAGCATGGTGACGGTGACTGGAGGCAAACCGGTGTTTTGCGATGTTAACCCCCAGACCTATCTCATTGATTTGGCGGATGCGGAAAGCAAAATCACTGCCCGCAGTCGGGCCATCGCCCCAGTGCATCTTTTCGGAAATGCGTGTGATGCCGACGCCATCAAGGCCTTTGCCGCCAAGCATAATTTGATTATTGTCTGGGATGCAGCCCAGGCCCATGGAGCCACCTACAAGGGTCAGGATGTTGGCTGCTTTGGGAATTTCGTGTGTTATTCCTTCTACCCTTCAAAAAACATGTTTGTCGGAGAAGGGGGCATGACCTGCACGAACGACCCGGAATATGATAATAAAATGCGCTTTTTGCGGACGCATGGGCAGACCGGCCAGTATCTGCACACCATGTTGGGGCTGAACTACCGGATGACCGACATGGAGGCCGCCATCGGCCGGGAGCAACTCAAACGCTTGGACCAAATGCTGGTTATCAGGCGTAGGAATGCTGCCTGGCTTAATGAGGGGTTGGCTGGCCTGCCGGGAATTCAGCCCCAAGAGATTACCCCCAATTCCCATCATGCCTGGCACCAATACTGTATAGTAGTAGAACCCAAGCTTTTCGGATGCGACCGGGACGAACTTGCCCGAAGCCTGAAGGCAAAGGGCATAGCCACCGGCGTACATTATCCCCGAGGATTACATCAGCAACCTATCTTTGAGGAATTGTATGGCACGAGCACGCTTCCTCACACCGAGTATCTGGCTCAGAATATACTGGCACTTCCCGTACACCATGGTTTGAGCGAAGACCAAGTAAAGAGAATTATTGAAGCGGTCCGGACCAGCCGTCCATGAGTAAAGATTCTCTGATGATTCTCTATTTTAGCTATCTTCTATGTGCTCAGAGAAGAAGACGAACCCTACGCTCTTCGATCTACTCTCTCATGCAAAGGCGCCAAGAAAATGTGGGGTGGGCACTGCCCACCGTTAAGCTTTTTCCTTGCACCGTTTCCTGGCTTCCTTGCGGCAGAGCTCCCAGATGACGCAGCTTTGGCGGAATTTGCAGTAGAGGCAGGGGTCGGTGCAGGCCCGGCAAGCGTCCAGGCACTCCTGGCAGTAGGCAACCTCCATTTTCTGGCAGACGACACAGGCGTCCCGGTCCGGGTGATGGCGGCATTTATCCATAAATTCCATAGGTAGATTATAGCAGAAGTATTAACGTTGAACCAAGCGCGTGGGAAATTCAAGATTCAGGATACCAGACCTAAGCCCGCACCGGCTGGAAGCCTGTGCCACTTGGAAAAAAATATCGGGTGGGCACTGCCCACCATCAATTTGTCCATCGGGCAGATTACCCTGAAGACGGTGAAAAAAGAAGATAATCCATGACTGAGGACCAGTACACCGCCATGCGCCACCGGATGGTGGAGACCCAGATCGCGGCCCGGGGGGTGTCCGACCCCAGGGTATTGGCTGCCATGAAAAAAGTGCCCCGGCACCGCTTCATCCCGTCTCACCTCTGGGACCAGGCCTACAGCGACTATCCCCTGCCCATCGGGGAGGACCAGACCATCTCCCAGCCCTACATCGTGGCCCTGATGACCGAGCTTTTGGAGCTGAAGGAGACGGACCGGGTGCTGGAAATCGGCACCGGCTCGGGCTACCAGGCGGCCATCCTGGCGGAGCTGGCGGCCCAGGTCTTCACCATCGACCGGGTGGCGTCGCTTTTGGCCCAGGCGGAGCAAATCTTAACCTCGCTGGGATACAGCAACATCAAGACCCGGGTGGGGGATGGGACGTTGGGCTGGCCCGAGGAAATGCCGTTCGAGGCCATCATGGTCACCGCCGGCGCCCCCCAGGTGCCCCGGCCCCTGACGGAGCAGCTGGCCCTGGGGGGGCGGCTGGTGATTCCCGTGGGGGACCGGTGGTCCCAAACTTTGACGTGCGTCCGCCAGACCAGAGAAGGGCTGAAGTTTGAGTACCACGGCGGCTGCCGCTTCGTGCGCCTCATCGGTGAGCACGGCTGGCAGGAGGCGGGTGGGACGTGAATCAGGAAGGTATGGCGGCGCTGGCCGGGGTCGTCATAATCGGGCAAGGGGTTTGAGGTCACAGCCCGCGGTGCCCCGACGCCGGCGGGACGCCATTGCCCGCCAGGCTTGGCAAGGCGCCCAGCGGAACTTGGGTTACCCTTGGGTTCCCAAGTTCAACTTGGGAACCAGAACAATGGGCGGAAAAATCTTCATTGCGCCTGGGCCACCTTGGATTCTGACAGGCCCGCATTGATGACCCGCCTGGCCAGGGGGGCGGCTTCGGAGCCGCCGTGGCCGCCGTGCTCCACCAGGACCGCCACGGCCACCTGGGGTTCGTCGGCCGGGGCGTAGGCCACGAACCAGGCGTGATCCTCCTTCCGCTGCTCTCTTTTCTTTTTGGGGTTATCCCGATCGATGGCGACCACCTGGGCGGTGCCGGTTTTGCCGGCCACCTGGATATGGGGCAGGCGGGCGGCTTTGGCCGTGCCATCGTTGACCGCCGCCACCAGGGCCTGGCGCACCGCCTCCAGATTGGCCCCGCTGGCCCCCAGACGGGATTGCACCTCGGGCCTGGCCTGGTAGAAAATCTCCCCGGCCGGGCTTTCCACCTTCTCCACCAGGTAGGGTTTATAGACGAGGCCGCCGTTGGCAATGGCCGCCACCACCCGGGCCATCTGGATGGGGGTGGTCAGATTGTAGCCCTGGCCGATGGACACCAGGATCGTTTCGCCTTCGTGCCAGGGCTGATGGAATCGAGCCTTTTTCCAGGCCGGGGAAGGCGCCAGGCCCGGCATCTCCTTGTCCAGATTGAGGCCGGTGGGCGCGCCCAGGCCGAAGCGCCTGCTCCACTCATTGATGCGCTCAATTCCCAGACGCCGGCCCACCTCGTAGAAATAGATGTCACAGGAATGCACTATGGCCCGGTGGAGGTTCATGGGGCCGTGGCCGCCCTTGCGCCAGCAGTGAAACACGTGATTGCCCACGGGCATAACGCCGCTGCAGAAGATGATGGTGCTGGGGGTGATGACCTTTTCCTCCAGGCCGGCCACCGCCATGACGATTTTAAAGG
The DNA here is from genome assembly GCA_002779455.1 of Deltaproteobacteria bacterium CG07_land_8_20_14_0_80_60_11. Taxonomy (GTDB): domain Bacteria; phylum Desulfobacterota; class Desulfobaccia; order Desulfobaccales; family 0-14-0-80-60-11; genus 0-14-0-80-60-11. The sequence goes on along the minus strand of PEWM01000001.1, from coordinate 4,633 downwards.
TGGAACCCGGGGGATACTGGCCCTTCAGGGTGCGGTTTTCCAGGGGGTGGGTCTTATCATGGTTGATCCTTTGCCACTCCTGGTTGGTGAGTCCCCGTTCGAAGGCCTCCTGGGAAAAGGTGGGCGAGGACGCCAGGGCCAGGACCCTGCCGTTTTGGGGGTCCAGGGCCACGATGGCCCCCACCTGGCCTTCCAGGCAGGCCTCAGCTTCCCGTTGCATCCGGTTATCCAGGGTAAGGAAGATGTTGGCCCCGGGAGTGGGGAAGACGCTGTCCAACTGGCCCAGTTCCCGCCCGTAGGCGTCTACTTCGATGCGGCGGGAGCCCCGTTGGCCCCGGAGGTACTTTTCCCAGGCCAGTTCCACCCCGCATTTGCCGAGGTAATCCCCCATCTTATAATTGGGAAACTTGCCGCTCTTGAGCTGGACGTCGCTGATCTCCCCCAGGTAGCCCAGGAGGTGGCAGGCCATGCCCTTGTGGCGATATTCCCGCTTCGGCTGGACCTGGATGAGGACCCCGGGCAGTTCCGGTTGAAAGGTCTCCACCCGGGCCATCTCTTCCCAGGCAAGGTCGGTGCGGACCCGCACCTGGTGCAGGCCGGCTTTCTTGCCATTTTGCAGCTGGGCCGTTAGTTGCTGGACGTCCAGGCGCAGCAGGCCGGCCAGGCGCCCGGCCAGGAGGGGGATATCCCCCACGTCCTCCAGGACCACTACCAGTTCATAGCTGGGCCGGTTGGCCACCAGCACCTGGCCTTGGTGGTCCAGAATCATGCCCCGCCAGGGCGGCAGATCCTGGAGGCGAATCCGGTTGTGTTCCGAACGCTGCTGCATCTCCTCTCCCTGCACCAGTTGCAGGAACCAGAGACGCATGAAAAGAAGCCCAAAGAGGCACAGGACGATCAGGGCGGTGCGGACGAAGGTCCGGTGGAGGCGCTCCTGTTCTTCCGGGGGCATCACCCCCCCAAAGCTGGTTTCCAGGAGCTTGAAGCCGGAAAATTCTGGTTTATTCGGACGCAGCATGGCCGCTCTCACTCATCCGGGTCATCAACACGGTAATCAGGCGATTGGTTGCCGGGGTCGGGGCAAAATCCGCCGCCCTGGGCCACCGTCACCCCCGTCGTCGGCACGGGACCGGCTCAAGGCCTGGCCAGTTTCGAGTTTGCCTCACTCATTCTCCAAAAGGCCGATAGGGCATAGGTTCACTTCTGGGCCGCCAGCCCAAACCGCGAAGAGCGTCAGGAACTAACTGCACCAAGAGATGCATCAGGGGTCCCAGGGCCGCAGTGCCCAGGATTTCCATGCCGTGCACCCTAATCAGGTCGTGAGAAAAGAGGGGCTGGTAGCCCAGCATGAAGGTGACGAGCTGCAAATACACCTCTTGCAAAGCCAGGGCGGCCAGGCCGGCCAACGCCTGGAAACCCAGCTGCTGGAGGAGCAGGCGGCGCCGGGAAAACCGGGCCATGGCCACCAGCACCAGGGACGCCCCCAAATGGAGCCCGAAAGGGGTGGTGGCATAACTATCCTGGAGGCAGCCCAACACCAGGCCCAATGCCAGGGTCAGTGAGAGGGACGGCCTCAGGCCCACATAGAACAGCAGCAGGGCCAGCAGACGCAGGTGCACATAGGGAAAGAGCACCAGGTTCTGCACGTAAAAGATGAGCAGGCCCACCAGGCTGAAAGCGATCAGAGGCGCAATCATGGTTCGGTCAAGGTAAGCGTGGCCACTTTCACCACCAGAACCTCTTCCAAAGTGGATAAATCGACGCTGGGGGTAACCTCGATCTCCTGAAAGACGCCGGGATTTTTCTTGTTGGCGGCGGTGACCTTCCCAAAGACCAGACCTTTGGGATAGAGGCCCACCAACCCGGAGGCCAGCACCAGGTCGCCCACCTGCACGTCGGCGCTCTTGGGGACAAACTCCAGGGAGCCGCGGTTGCCGCCCTTGCCCTTGAGCATGCCCCGGACCCGGGTGCGCTGGATCATGGCATCGGCGCTGCTCTTGCGGTCCACGATGAGCATCACCTTGGAATACTCGGGGTAGACTTCCACGATGCGCCCCACAATGCCCTGGGGGGCCAGTACCGGCAGACCCTCCTTGACTCCCTGGGCCTTGCCCTGATTGATGATGGCGGAACGTGACCACAGGGTGGGGTCGTAGGCGATGACCCGGGCCCCGATAACGGGCAGGGCCACCTGCCGCTTCAGGTCCAGGAGGGCTTCAAGGCGGGTCAGGGCCTGTTCGGCTTCCTGGAAATGGACTCCCCGCTGCTTAAACTCCTCCAGTTGCCGCTGCAATTCGGCGTTTTGCCGCCGCACCCCCACCAGATAGAAATAGCCCAGCCAGAGTTGTTTGGCGCTGCGGCCCACGTACGAAAGCCCCTCCAAACCGGGGGCGGTCATGGCGACGACCAGCCCCTGCACCTTTCTCAAGGCCGGCGAGCGCTTGAGGCTCAGGGAGAGGACCGTAAAGACCAGCAGCAGGGTCAGGACTAAAAGGAGCGGGGTGCGGTAGCGACCTTGGGGGTGCACATCTAACCGCCTCAATCCACCATCACTTCTTTCAGGATGTTGAGATTATCCAGGGCCTTGCCGCAGCCCATGACCACGGTGGACAGGGGGTCGTCGGCGATCTTGATGGGCAGGCCGGTTTCCTGGTGCAGCAGGATATCCAGATTCTTCAGCAGGGCGCCGCCCCCGGTGAGATAGATGCCCCGGTCCACGATGTCCGCCGCCAGCTCGGGCGGGGTCTGCTCCAGGGCAGTTTTGACTGCGGCCACGATAGAATCAATCTGTTCCTGGATAGCCTGGCGGATCTCGTCGGAATTGACATTGATGATTTTGGGGATGCCGGTGACCAGGTCCCGGCCTTTGACGTCCATGGTCTCCATCTCACTGCCGGGATAGGCGTTGCCGATGGTGGTTTTGATGATTTCGGAGGTGCGCTCCCCGATGAGGAGGTTGTACGTCCGTTTGACAAACTGCAGGATGGCCTCGTCCATCTTGTCGCCCCCCATCCGGACGGATTTGGCATAGACGATGCCCGCCAGGGAAATGACCGCCACTTCCGAGGTGCCGCCGCCGATGTCCACCACCATGTTGCAGATGGGCTCGGTGATGGGCAGCCCGGCGCCGATGGCTGCGGCCATGGGTTCTTCAATGAGATAGACTTCCCGGGCCCCGGCCGACTCCGCCGACTCCCGGACCGCCCGCTTCTCCACCGGGGTGATGCCCGACGGGACGGCGATGATGATGCGGGGGCGGATCAGAGACCGCCGGTTGTGGACCTTGCGGATGAAGTGGCGCAGCATGGCCTCGGTGATTTCAAAGTCGGCGATGACCCCGTCCTTCATGGGGCGGATGGCCACGATGTTCCCCGGAGTGCGCCCCAGCATCATCTTGGCGTCCCGGCCCACGGCCAGCACCCGGCTGCGGTGGTCCCGGTCGTTCTTGCGGACCGCCACCACGGAGGGCTCGCTCAGGACGATGCCCTTGCCCTTAACATAGACCAGGGTGTTGGCGGTGCCTAAATCAATGGCCAGATCGTTGGAGAACCAGCCTAAGATGGGATCAAGAAACATGGGTATCACTCCTTAGCATCGCGGGAACACCGCTGCCGGTGGGGGTGACGATGGCCGAGGGCTAAAAAAAGCGCCCGTTCCCCCAGCGCCATCGCCACGTGAGATGCCCCTCACTTATCTATTTTGCCTACTTAGTGAAAAAATTCAACCTAAAAATCCTCACCCCCCCTGCCCGGGGGCCAGCCGGCAAAAATCTTGCCATCGCGCCAGGCTCCCAAAGCCTGCATCCGTCCGCCCCTAAACGCAAATCTCGAGGAATTTTTTATACCGAGTCGCAATCAATAAATGCGGCATTGTAAGGGCGCACCCGCGTGTACGCCCTCAATGCAGGGCGGACACATGGGTCCGCCCCTACAAGAAAATTGTTGTTTGATGGCAAATTGGTATTAAAACCGTGTAGCGGGTTGATTCGCCCGGGTTCGGGGAAAGCCACCTGTACTCAGGCGAGTTGAGCGGCGCCAGGTGATTTATCCTGCCTATCTGGACGCCGGAGCCGGATTAATATCGTCTGTACCTTGACAAAATTCGCTATGCATGGTTTATATAATGCTTGGAAAAAGTTCCCGGATTAAGGATGAGTAAATGTCAAAACGCACCTATCAACCCAGTAATTTGCGCCGGAACCGCACCCACGGGTTTTTGGAACGGATGAGCACCCGGGCCGGGCGCGCGGTTATCAAGCGCCGCCGGGCCAGAGGCCGGAAACGCCTTTCGGTCTGAGGTGGGGAGCCCCTGCGCCTCATCCGTGATGCCAACTGCCGGTGCCCTGCCCCTGTCCAGAACCCAACCCCAAAGGGACCGCCCGTTTCACCAAGGCGGCGCGGCTCCGCCATCGCCAAGAATTTCTGCGGGCGCAGGCCCAGGGTAAGCGGTTCCACACGCGCCATTTCGGCGTGACCCTGGCGCCCATGGCCGCAGGCCATCCCCGGTTGGGGCTGGTGGCTACCCGGCGAATGGGAAAGGCGGTCCAGCGCAATCGCGTGAAGCGCCTGCTCCGGGAGTTTTTTCGCCGCCACCAAACCGGATTGCCCGCCTTTGACCTGGTCATCATGGCCAA
>PEWM01000077.1 GCA_002779455.1 Deltaproteobacteria bacterium CG07_land_8_20_14_0_80_60_11 | reverse complement strand
GAAAGATTAATCCGCTTCCACCTTGGGGCGGGGCAGGAGGCCGGCGGTTTCGACGATCTCCGGGACGTGATCTTCCCACTCAATGGCCATGAGGTGGATGCCGGCGACGCCCTTCATGGCCAGGCACTCGTGGATCTGCTCCACCGCAATCTTGATGCCTTCCGCGGCCACCTTGTCCTTGGGCACGCCCTTCAAGCGGGTGATGTAGGAGTCGGGCACGTCCAGGCCGGGAACGAATTTTTTCATATAGTTCGCCATACCCACGGATTTCAACGGCGTAATCCCGGCCATGATGTAGCATTTCTCCGTGAGGCCCATGTCGTTGGCCATTTCCATAAACTGGCGGAAGCGTTCCATGTTGTAGATGCACTGGGTCTGGATGAACTGGACCCCGGCGGCGATCTTCTTGCCCATGCGCACCACCCGGAACTCCTGGGGGTCGGCAAAGGGGTTGGCCGCGGCCCCGATGAAGATTTTGGGCCGGCCCGCCACTTCGGTGCCGCTGATCATCTTGCCCTCATCCCGCATGTTCTTGACGGTGTGGGCCAGCATGACGGAGTCCAGGTCGTGGACGTTCTTGGCCTGGGGATGATCGCCGAAGGTCTGGTGGTCGCCGGTGAGGCACAACAGGTTTTTGATCCCCATGGCCGCGGCGCCCAGGATATTGCTCTGGAGAGCGATGCGGTTCATGTCCCGAGTGACCATCTGCATCACCGGCTCAATGCCCATTTCCAGGAGGATTTTCGCGCCGGCCATGGAGCAGAACCGCACCACCGCAGTCTGGTTGTCGGTGATGTTGACCGCGTCCACGACGGGTTTCAAAAAAGACGCCTTATGGCGGAAAAACTCGGCGTCAGCTCCCCGGGGCGGGCCGCATTCCCCGGTGATGGCCTTCTGGCCGCTCTTAAAGATTTTTTCCAGTTTGCTCCCCGCGGAGTATTCGGCGGTCATTGTTTCAGTTCCTCCCGTATCGTGGTGCGTAACCCGCCGTCGCGGCTGGTAGACCAATTTTTATAGAGCTGAACCTCGGTCAGTTTGTGCAGCTCCCCGAGATTTTTCAGGCGGTCATAAATGAGTTGCCAGATGCAGGGGATGGTCCCCTTGCCCACTTCACAGATGCCCTGGGAAGAGCCGCCGCAGGGGCCGTTCAAGAGCTGCTTGGCGCAGCGGGTGATGGGGCACAAACCGCCGAAATTGCCAATGATGCAGTTGCCGCAGGCCTGGCAGAACTCCTTCCAGACACCGTGCTCCATGGCCCCGCCGATGCTGGTGGTGTTGAGGCCCGGGAACACCCGGAGGTAGGGGTAGCGGGCGGCGATATACTGGGGCCCCACACTGCAGGCGATGGAAACCACCGCGTCCACGCCGTCTACCGGGCCATCCAGCGGCTCGATGTATTCTGGATCGCACTGCCGTTCGCAGGTGTATTCGGTTACTTCCAGTTCGTTGCCGGCGGCCTTGCGGGCGATCCGGAGTTCCGAGGCCAGGATGGCCACCTCTTTTTCGCCACCCGCGCAACAAACGGTCACGCAGCCTTTGCAGCCGGCCACCAAGATTTTTTTGAAATCCTTGACCATATCCAGGATTTCCGCCAGCGGTTTTGATTCCGCTATTACCATCGCGATCCTCCTATTCCATTTATCCCGAGCAAAAAAATACCTGATTTCCCAACGTATCGCTAACCGGGGCTCCCTGAGATCCACTTTTCCGGCGGGGGCTGGGAATGCACCGATTTTCCTAAACCACCCAGGTTACAGCATACGGAAAGGCCCGCAGACCAAGCTTGTACAACTATTCACGTAATTCTATGGCGAAACCAGGGCAATTGTCAAATAGAAAAACCAGAGGAATTTTGAGCTAAGTGGTTTTAGAAGTCAAAAATTGATTGACAAATGCACTTGAGGTCTATTTAATGAGAGACTATGTGAAAAAAAGTATGAGCTCTATCTGGCCCCATTTCCGGGGACCGTAAGGTTGGAGCCTGCTTTACCGTCACCCGGGCCGCCTGGTGATGCCCATTAACTAGTCAATCACTACCATACCTTAAGGAGGCAGTATTTATGGCGAAGTACGATCCGATTAAACAGAAAGATTGGCAGATTGCCGAAATTGCCGAAGCGGAGATGATCCCCTTTGACGAGATGTGCGAAAAGCTCGGCATCCCCAAGGACGAGCGCATCCCTATTGGGGTGTACTCGAAGAAAATCGGCCGTGTGGACTACCTGAAGTGTCTGGAGCGCCTGAAAAACAAGCCCGACGGCAAGTACATCGAGGTCACCGCTATCACCCCCACGCCCCTGGGCGAAGGCAAGTCCACCTCCACCATGGGTCTCATTGAGGGCCTGGGCAAACGGGGCAAAAGCGTGGGCGGCTGCATCCGCCAGCCTTCCGGCGGCCCCACCATGAACATCAAGGGCACCGCGGCCGGCGGCGGCATCTCGTTGCTGATCCCCATGACCGACTTCTCCCTGGGCCTCACCGGCGACATCAACAACATCATGAACGCCCACAACCTGGCCATGGTGGCCGCCACCTCCAGGCTGCAGCACGAGTTCAACTATGACGACGCCCAGTGGGCCAAGCGGAATCTGAAGCGCCTGAACATCGATCCCAAAAACTTCGAAATGGGCTGGATCATGGACTTCTGCGCCCAGTCCCTGCGCCACATCATCATGGGCATGGGCACCAAGATGGACGGCTTCATGATGAAGTCCTCCTTCGGCATCGCGGTGTCCTCGGAAGTTATGGCCATCCTGGCGGTATTCACCTCCTTGCCTGACCTCAAGGAACGGCTGAACAACATAGTGGTGTGCTATGACAAGAAGGGCAATCCCATCACCACCCGCGACCTGGAGTGCGGCAACGCCATGACCGCCTGGATGCTGCCCTCCATCAACCCCACCCTGATGCAGACCGTGGAGAAGCAGCCCTGCTTCGTGCACGCCGGCCCCTTCGCCAACATCGCGGTGGGTCAGTCCTCCATCGTCGCCGACCAGATCGGCCTGAAGCTGTGCGACTATCACGTCACCGAGTCCGGCTTCGGCGCCGACATCGGCTTTGAGAAGTTCTGGAACGTCAAGTGTCGCTTCAGCGGCCTCGTCCCCCATGTGTCGGTGCTTACCACCACCATCCGGGGCCTGAAGCACCATGGGGTCAACGCCGGCGCCCTGCCCTGCCCGCCGGGCCGACCCGTCCCCAAAGAATATTTCGAGGCCACGAAAGCAAACTTTAAATGGCTGGAAGATGGGGTAGAGAACGCGGTGCACCACATCCGCACCATCAAAAAATCCGGCATCAACCCGGTGGTCTGCCTCAACGCCTTCCATTTCGATACCAAGGAAGAGCATGACTTTGTTCGGCGCATCTGCGAGGCCGAAGGCGCCCGGGTGGCGGTGTCCCGGCACTGGCAGTTCGGCGGCGAAGGCGCCCTGGAATTCGCCGATGCCGTTATTGACGCCTGCAAAGAGAAGCCGAAATTTAAGTTCCTCTATCCCAACGAGATGCCGTTGCGGGAGCGCGTTGAGCTCATCGCCAAGGAAGTGTATGGCGCCGACGGCGTGGACTTCGCCCCCGAAGCCCTCGTCAAGGCCAAGAAGTTTGAGGCGGATCCCAAGTACAACGAATACGCCACCATGATGGTGAAGACGCATTTGTCCCTCACCGCCGATCCTAAGATCAAAGGCACCCCCAAGGGCTGGCGGCTGCCCGTCCGCGACTTCTTGATCTACGGCGGCGCCAAGTTCATCTGCCCGGTGTGCGGCGCTATTTCGCTGATGCCCGGCACCAGCTCCGACCCGGCCTTCCGCAAGGTGGACGTGGATGTGAAGACCGGCAAAGTGACCGGCCTGTTCTAAATAACCTGATGTAGGGTGCGCACCGCGCACCACGCACGCATAACCAAACCGGCTTTCCGAGGCCTTGCGCCAGAGGAAGCCGGTTTTTTTATGAAGTTTTTTATTCTGGTGGCACAGGCTTTCCAGCCTGTGCTTAGGGCGAGCGTCACACCCGCCAACCGGTTTTATAGGGCGTGCCGTGCACGCCGGAATTTCGGCGGCCACAGGCCGCCCTATGATTCCGGTGTATGCCATCCATAAAGTTTGACAGAGTTACAGTGTAGTTACATTTATTATATTGGCAGGATTAACACCCGAATAATTCCCATGAGGAAAGCCGATGCGAGGGAGCAAGAAATCTATCCAAAGCGACTTAGCCAGGATTGATGCCCTGAAGGATGACGATATCGATTATTCGGAGATTCCTGATCTGAGCGCTTTAGGGGAAGAATTCTGGTCCAAAGCGGTCGTCAAACGGGCGGAGCCCAAGGCCCAGGTAACCATCCGTTTGGACCGGGAAGTGCTGGATTGGTTCAGGTCTCAGGGCAAGGGCTATCAAAGCCGGATTAACGCGGTGCTGCGGGCCTACAAGGAAGCCCAGGGCCGGGGTTAGGGCGTAGCGTCTCACGCACCCTAAGATTAATGTTGCTTGCAGACCTTGACATAGCCGCGGTAAGACGGCAAAAACATGTAAGGTTTATGTAGTTATCGGGACGTCCTGGAAATGGCTGCGTCATGGACGCTCGACCATATTTTCAAGGAGTTGCTATGGCCGGCTATACTTTGGTCTATTGGCAGGATGGCGAATGGCTCGTGGGCCGCTTGCGGGAACGTCCGGATGTTTTTTCCCAGGGCAGGTCCTTGCAGGATTTGGAAGAAAATATCAAAGAAGCCCTTGCCCTCATGGAAGCCACCGGCTTCCAGGACCTGCCGCCGAACTACCGGGTAAAGGAACTGCTGGTTGAAACGGGTTGACTTGGTGCGACTTCTGTATGGTCATGGATGCCGAATCATCCGGCACGGCGCCCGCCATGACATTTTCCTCAATCCCCGAAATTAGCGGCATGCTCCGATTCCCAGGCACCTGGAGATTCCCGATAGCCTGGTAACGATTATTCTCAAACAATTGGACCTGGGGAACCCTTAATCACCTGTACCCTGAACGCCAACCGGCTTCCCGAGGCGCTGCGCCGGAGGAAGCCGGTTTTATATTGATTTTTTTGGCGCTGGTTTTAACGGCTGGTCAGGCTGCGGTGATTTTTCTCCCTATTTGTGATATTTATCACTTGCCTCTCTCCCCCCTATCGTGGTAAAAAACAGCAGATATGATAGAGATCAAGGCTGGCTTAGCTACGAGCCGGCAGGCAGCGGCGGCAGCCATAAATTTTCTGAAGTGAGGAGAGTTTGGTATGTTTGAGATAGTGGAACGCCAGGAAATGGCCCAGGGCACCATCATCAGCAACTGGATCAAGGCCCCCAAGATTGCGGCCAAGGCCAAACCGGGGCAGTTCGTTATCCTGCGCGCCAATGACAAGGGGGAGCGCATCCCCCTGACCATGGCGGACAGCGACCCGGCCAAGGGCTTGATCAACATCATTTATATGGTGGTGGGCAAGAGCACCGCCCTCTTCAAGACCCTGCAAGTGGGACAGTTCTACCAGGACGTCATCGGCCCTTTAGGGCAGCCCACCCACCTGGACAAGGTGGGCAAGGTGATCTGCGTCGGCGGCGGCACCGGCATCGCGGTCATGCACCCCATCGCCCGGGGCTTGAAGCAGGCGGGCAACTTCGTCTACTCGGTGATCGGCTCCCGCTCCAAAGACCTGCTCATCATGGAAGAGCGGATGAAGGCCGCGTCCGATGAACTGATGATCTGCACCGACGACGGCACTTACGGCCACCACGGCTTCGTCACCGACAAGCTGAGGGAAACCCTTGAAAAGCATAAAGATATCGCCCTGGCGGTGTGCATCGGCCCGGTGCCCATGATGAAGTTTTGCTGCAAGGTGACCAAGGAATTCGGGGTCAAGACCCTGGTGAGCCTCAACCCCATCATGGTGGACGGCACCGGCATGTGCGGCTGCTGTCGGGTTAAAATTGGGGGCCAGATGAAGTTCGCCTGCGTGGACGGCCCGGAGTTTGACGGCCATCAAGTCGATTGGGACGAACTGAATCTGCGCCTACGCTCTTATCTGGTCGAGGAAAAGGTCTCCTACGACCAGTTCAAGGCAGGCCACGGCTCCGGGAAATGCTCCTGTGGCAGCTAAGAATTTACCCGTGATAGATTCACAGTCAGGAGGAGAAGAATAATGTCGGAAGAAGTCAAGGCCCCCAAAAAAGAAAAGATCCCCCGGCAAAAAATGCCGGAGCAGCCCGCCAACGTCAGGCGGCATAATTTTGAGGAAGTGCCCAACGGCTATACCCCGGAATTGGCCATGAAAGAGGCGGAACGCTGCATCCAGTGCAAAGACCCTCGCTGCCGCCAGGGCTGCCCGGTGGAAGTCGAAATTCCCGCCTTCATTGCCAAGATCAAAGAAGGCGACTTCGAAGGCGCCATCCGGAAAATCTGGGAAAAGAACGCCCTGCCGGCGGTGTGTGGCCGGGTCTGCCCCCAGGAAGTGCAGTGCGAAGGCATGTGCATCATGGGCAAGAAGGACGCCCCGGTGGCCATCGGCAACCTGGAGCGCTTCGCCGCCGACCAGCAGCGCAAGCACGGCCGGGACATCCTGCCCCCCAAGGCCGCACCCACCGGCAAGAAGGTGGCGGTGGTGGGCTCCGGGCCTTCAGGCCTGACGGTGGCCGGCGACCTGATCTTAAAAGGCCATGACGTCACGGTCTTTGAGGCCCTGCATCTCCCCGGCGGCGTCTTAATTTACGGCATCCCCGAATTTCGTCTCCCCAAGGAGATCGTGGCCTCGGAATGCCACTACCTGGAGCGCCTGGGGGGCAAGATTGAAGTCAACTCCGTCATCGGCCGCTCCGAGACCGTGGATGAACTCCTGGAGCACTTCGACGTGGTCTACCTGGGCGTGGGCGCCGGCCTGCCCGTGTTCCTGAAAATTCCCGGGGAGCACTTCATCGGGGTGTACTCCGCCAATGAGTACCTCACCCGCTCCAACCTGATGAAGGCTTACGACTTCCCCAACTATGACACCCCCATCGTCAAGGGGAAAAACGTCGCCACCTTCGGCGGCGGCAACGTGGCCATGGACTCGGCCCGCACCGCCCTGCGGCTGGGGGCGGAGCATTCCTATATCATCTACCGGCGCTCCCGGGACGAATTGCCGGCTCGTGGGGCGGAGGTCCACCACGCCGAGGAAGAGGGGGTCGAATTCCTGTTTCTGTCCAACCCGTTGCGCTTCCTGGGCGACGACGCCACCGGCCGGCTCACCGGCGTCGAGTGCCTGAAGATGGAACTGGGCGAGCCCGACGCCTCCGGGCGCCGGCGTCCGGTGCCCATCCCGGGCTCCGAATTTCAGGTGAAGATCGACACCGCGGTCATCGCCATCGGCGCCGGCTCCAACCCCCTGCTCACCAAGAGCACCCCGGGCCTGGACTTGAACAAATGGGGCTACATCGTGGCCGACCCCAAGACCGGCAAGACCATGAAACCCCGGGTCTGGGCCGGCGGCGACATCGTCACCGGTTCCGCCACCGTCATCCTGGCCATGGGCGCCGGCCGCCTGGCCTCCAACTCCATCCACGACTACCTGACCATGGGGTGGTAGGAAAGACTTTGGGGGAGGGCGGGGGAATTTTCGTATAAAAAATTACCCCGGCCCTTCCCTCAACTTTTTCTCACTTCCCCAGCTTCTCCACCCTTACCCCAATCAGCCGAACCAGCTTCCTTTTCGGGTTCTCCCTTTTGTCCAGGAAAGGCATCAGGAGCTTCATGGCCTCAAATATCAGGGTCCGCAGCGAGGCGGCGGGCTCTCCCCGGGTGTGGGAG
>PEWM01000041.1:3099-9805 GCA_002779455.1 Deltaproteobacteria bacterium CG07_land_8_20_14_0_80_60_11 | reverse complement strand
CGGTCAAGGCGGTCATCGGCCCCAACGGCGCCGGCAAGACTACCCTGTTCAACCTGGTGACGGGTTTTCTCGCCCCCCAGGCGGGCCGCATCGTTTTTCAGGGCGAGGAAATTCAGGGACGCCCGGCCCACCTCATCGCCCGCCGGGGGATCGCCCGCACCTTTCAACTGGTGCAGCTCTTTGACCACATGACGGTCCTGGAAAACGTCATGGTGGGACGCCACCGCCTGAGCCACTCCGGCCTGCTGGCTGGGGCCTTGCAGTTTCCCTGGACCCGGAGGGAAGAAAAAGAGATTCGCGCCAAGGCCATGGAGGCCCTGGAGTCCGTGGGGCTGGCCGACCGGGCCCGGCAGTCCGCCGCGGTGCTCCCCTTAGGACTCAAACGGATGCTGGAAATCGCCCGGGCTTTGGCCGCAGCCCCCACGCTCCTCCTCCTGGATGAGCCGGCCTCGGGGCTGGACGCGGTGGAGACCGAGCGGCTCCAGGACCTGATCCTGGAGTTGCACCGGCAGGGCATTACCACCCTCCTGGTGGAGCACGACATGGGCCTCACCATGGAGGTGGCCGATACGATCGCGGTCTTGAACTACGGCCGCCTCATCGCCGACGGCCCGCCCCGGGCCATCCAGAAGAACCCGGAGGTCATTGCAGCGTATCTGGGGACGGATTGGCAGGGGTGAAGAGGCGGGTTTTCGGTTTTCGGTTTTCGGTTTTCGGTGAAAAAAAGCCTTGGTGGCATAGGCGTCTCGCCTGTGCAGAACAGGCTGGAAAGCCTGTTCCACCAGTGACAAATCAGAGCGATGTGGAAAATGAAAAAATGGGTGATTAGTGGCGGATATATTACGTAAGATGGGCAGTGCCCACCCTGATTAAACACCTTGAACCTTGAACTTTTCAGAGCAGCTTGGCGGGAAGCCTGGCATGGCAGGATCACCCCATCATGGCTGAGCGGCAGACCCCGGCTATCGTGTTGACCGTGCGGGAATACGGCGAGGCGGACCTTATGGTGAACTTCCTCACCCCGGGGTACGGTTCCCTCACCGGCATCGCCAAGCACGCCCGGAAAAGCCGCCGCCGCTTCGCCCACTGCCTGGAACCCCTGAGCCGGGTGGTGTTTTTCCTGTCCCCTCGTTCCGGCCGGGACCTGGAATTCCTCCAGAAGGGCGAGTTGGTGCGGTCTTTCCCGGCCCTGCGCCGGGACCTGAAGCGGCTGGGCGCGGCCGCAATCCTGGCCGAGGTGGCGGGTCTGATGGCCGGCCCCCCGGAGGCCTATCAGGAGATTTTCGCGGCCCTGGAGGAGGCCCTGGGTCTGTTGGACCAGGGTTCGCCTCCCGATTCCCTGCTACCCGCCTTCCTGCTCCACCTCCTGGGCCTGGGGGGCTACCGGCCCCGCCTGCACCAGTGCGGGGTCTGCGGCCAGGAGCCTGCCCCACCCCTTAACTTCAGCCTGCCCCGGGGCGGCATGTTCTGCGGCGCCTGCCGCAATGATGCCCCCGGGCCTCTGCTGCCGCTGTCCCCCGGCGCCTGGAAACTCCTGCGCCTGGCCCAGGACCTGCCCCGGGACAAACTCTCCCGCCTCCGCTTCCCGCCCCCACAGCGGGACCAGAGCCTGACGATCTTCAAGGCCTTTCTCCGCTACCACCTGGGCAAGGACCTGAAATCCTGGTCTTTTTGGGAGAAGGTCACCCGGGCCAATGGCTGAGGCAAGGTTTGACCTTCAGGTTTGGGAATATGCACCCTTTCCGGTCGTGAAAAGTTGCCAGTGGTCAGCTAGCCCCCTCCCCTAAAATTCTTTTCACCTTGCTCACCCCCGCACACCCCGCACCTGGTGCAGACCTCCGGCCGGCAGGGCGGGGTTTCCTTGCCGTTTGAAGGCGGCGGGGCCTATCCGGGCCTCAACGGCACGGCAGTGGCAGGAGGAAAATCGGCAACAAGGGGATATCTCCCCATACCCTTCCAGGGGAGAATTAGGCAGGCAAGAAGCTGATTGCAGAGAGGAAAAGGTTGTGGCTTATTTGACCACCCGCAACGCCGGTCGTCGGCCCGGGGTGAGCTCCTGGCTGTTCATCTTGCCCTGTTTCAGGGCGTTTTTGACCCGGACGCCGTTAATTAAAAAGTAGGCGATCACCGCCCGTTCCCAGGCGGGGCCGGGTTCAAACTGCTCCATGCGCGTTTTGAAATGATTGAGCAGGGCGGTAAGGTCGGTTTCTTCGTAGGCCAGTACCCGGTCGGCAATATGTTCAATGGTTTCGGCGATCATTAAAGATATTCCCTCTTTTTTCCGATTATATTCTATTTTTAAGTTTGTATGCTTGTATCTTGGTATATCGCCGGAATAAAGTCAAGGGAAAAACCTAACAGCCCCCCAATTCTTCTAACTCACTGATAACTATGACTAATTTATCTGACTCGGTGGCGAGGATTGCCTCTCTCTAGGCGGCGGTGGCCGGGGCCGGGTTGCCCCCCCCGGGCCAGTAGCGCCGTTTATCCCGGACCAGCACGTATTTGGGAAACCGGGGCCACCGGGAACGGCAGGGGAGCATATCAGCTTCTGCAGGCGCAATCCCATAAATTTCCGGACCATAAAATCGCCCTCGGATTCCCGCCTCCAGAGCGCCGCGTTGATCAATCCTAACACGCCCAGGGTGGAACCCGCCCCTAAAATTCCAGCAGGTTCGATTTTTCTCAAGAACGCAAAACCCCTTTTTTACCGCTCAGTTGCTGAGCAATCAGAAGATTTTTAATTTCGCGACAAAAAACCCCTTGACTACCTTTTGTCCTCTGGGGTATAAAAGGCGAGGTTGTACCAAAAAGCACAAGGAGTCGGGCGTTGGAAATTCCGCAGGCCTTGAGCGATTTCTCGTTTGTTCTCGTCTACCTGGTGGCGGCCGGTCTGTTCGCCGTGGGTCCCCTGATCATTGCCAAACTGATTGCCCCCCGGAGCTACGGCAGCGCCCGGGACGCCATTTATGAATGCGGCATGCCCACCATCGGCAGCGCCTGGATTCAGGTGGCAGTGATCTACTACCTCTTTGCCCTGCTGTTTCTGGCCTTCGACGTGGATGTGCTCTTTCTCTTCCCGGTGCTGTTGGCCTATGGCAAAGGCTATGTCTGGCGGGACTTCATCGAAGTAACCATCTTCATCGGCATTCTGTCCCTGGTCATCGTCTATGCCTGGAACAGAGGAGTGTTCAGTTGGAAACGAAAACAGGTGAACCCCTAATCCATCTGGGAGTCCTGGAAGAGGCCCTCAACCTGGCCCGGGCCAATTCCCTGTGGCCCATAACCTTTGGCCTGGCCTGCTGCGCCATTGAAATGATGGCCGCCGGCGCCGCCCGGTTCGATCTGGACCGCTTCGGGGCCGGGGTCTTCCGCCCCTCCCCCCGGCAGTGCGACCTGATGATCGTGGCCGGCACCATCTCCAAAAAAATGGCCCCGGCGGTGGTCCGGCTCTATGAGCAGATGCCCGCCCCCAAGTGGGTCATGGCTATGGGTAACTGCGCCATTTCCGGTGGCCCCTTTTATTACCCCACCCAGTACGCCATCGTACCCGGCGCTGACCTCATCATCCCCGTGGACGTCTATGTGCCCGGCTGCCCGCCCCGGCCGGAGGGGTTGATCGAAGGTATCCTCCTCCTGGAAGAAAAAATCACCAAACGGGGCCGTCTCAGGAAGTTTAGAGATGCTAAAGGATAATCTTACCAACGCGCTGGCCTCCTTGAACCTTGAGAAGGTGGCCGAGGGCGACTACGCCAAGACCGGATACCACCTGGAAGTGGCGGCCCAACCGGCGCAGATGCCGGACGTGGCCCAGGCCATGCTGGCCGCCGGCTGCTTCCTGGAATCCTTCACCGCGGTGGACCTGAGGGAGACTTTCGACCTGGTGTACCACTTCGCCAGTTTCGACGAACTGTGCCGCACCGCGGTGCACGTGCCCCTCGGCAAGAAGAAAGGCATGCCCACCATCTCCCACATTTATCCGGGGGCTGACTGGTATGAACGGGAGGTCTTTGACCTGTTCGGCATCCATTTCTTCAATCACCCCAACCTGAAGCGGCTCTTGCTGCCGGAAGATGCCGATTTCCATCCCTTACTGAAAGATTTCGGAGCGTCCCAGGGCAATGATTGAGCTATTAGGAATCGAAGAAAAGACCTATACCCTGAACCTGGGTCCGCAACATCCCAGCACCCACGGCGTCCTGCGGGTGGTCTTGGAGATGAACGGGGAGTTCATCACCAAGGCGGAGCCGGTCATCGGGTACGGCCACCGGGGCCACGAGCACATGGCCGAGAATCGCAACTACACGCAATTCCTGCCAAATATGGGCCGGGTGGATTACCTGCACGCCCTGGCCTACAACCAGTGCTACTGCATGGCGGTGGAGAAGCTCCTCGATATCAAAGTGCCGGAGCGGGCCGAGGTCATCCGGGTGATGACCAACGAACTCAACCGCATCACCTCGCATCTGCTGTGGTTCGGCGCCTACCTCATGGACCTGGGGGCCTTCACCCCCTTCCTCTACTGCTTCGACGACCGGGAACAAATCCTGGACCTACTGGACCGGATCACCGGGTCCCGCCTGACCTATTGCTACTACCGGTTCGGCGGCGTGCCCACCGATATCGACGACGACTTCGTCGCCGGGTGCCGGGCCTTCGTCAGCCGGCTACGCAGCCGCTGGGCCGATTACGACAACCTGGTGACCAAGAACGTCATCTTTATTAACCGGACCCGGGGCGTGGGGATCATCACCCGGGAGCAGTGCGTGAAATATGGGATCACCGGCCCCAACCTCAGGGGCAGCGGCATCCCCTACGATATCCGGAAAAGCGAACCCTATTCCGCCTATCCCTGGTTTGATTTCGAGATCCCCATCGGGTCCAACGGCGACATCTTCGACCGTTACGTGGTGCGCCTGGCGGAGATGGAGCAGAGCCTGCGCATCATCGAGCAGGCCTGCAATAAGCTCCCCGACGGCCCCATCATGGCGGAAAAGGTGCCCAAACGCATCAAGCCCCCGGTCGGCGAGGTCTACCAGGCCGTGGAAACCGCCCGGGGCGAATTCGGCATGTACATCGTCAGTCAGGGAGACGTGAAACCCTACCGGATCAAGCTCCGCACCCCGTCTTTTGCCAACATGAGCTTCTTCCCGGAAATGGCCGTGGATAATCTGGTGGCCGACTTGGTGGCCAACCTGGGCTCCATTGACGTGGTCATCCCGGAGATTGACCGTTAAATACCAGGATAGTGATCAGGGGTCAGTGGCCAGTGAAATCAGCGTGCATTTGACCGAAAACCGAAAACCGAAAACCGAAAACTGTTTTTGACCGAGCACAAACTATGGAACTTGTGGCGCAATTCTTAGGTAGTGAAGGGGCCCGGATGGTCGTGGGCCTGATCGCGGTCATCGCCCTGGTCTCGGTGAACGCCTTGTTTCTCATCTGGATGGAGCGGAAAGTGGCGGCCCACATGCAGCTCCGCCCCGGTCCCATGGAAGTGGGCCCGCACGGCGCCATCCAGACCGTGGCCGACGCCTTGAAGCTCATGGGCAAAGAGCTCATCACCCCGGAAGAAGTGGACAAGCCGGTCTTTTGGCTGGCCCCCATCGTCATCTTCCTGCCGGTGCTGCTCTCCTTCCTGGTCATTCCCTTTTCTTCCACCTGGATCATCCGGGACATGAACGTCGGCATCATCCTGATTCTGGGCTTCTCCACTCTGGCGGTGCTGGCCATCCTGATGGCCGGATGGTCGTCCAACAACAAGTACGCCGTCTTCGGCGCCATCCGCTCCGTCGCCCAGAACGTGGCCTACGAGATTCCCCTGCTCATCACGGTCATGAGCATCATCCTGATGGTGGGGTCGTTCAAGCTCTCCGACATCGTGGCCGCCCAGAGCCGCGTCTGGTTCGTGGCGGTGCAGCCCCTGGCGTTCATTCTCTATATTATCTGCGCCACGGCGGAAACCAACCGGGCGCCCTTTGACATCCCGGAAGCGGAATCGGAACTGGTGGCCGGGTTCCACACGGAATATACCGGGATGCGGTTCGCCCTGTTCTTCCTGGCGGAATACACCAACATGTTCATTGTCTCGGCAGTGGCCACGGTGCTCTTCCTGGGCGGCTGGCACGGGCCCATTCTCCCCGGGGTCATCTGGTTCCTCCTCAAGGTCTATGCCGTGATCTTCCTGCTCATGTGGTTCCGCTGGACCTTCCCCCGGGTGCGGTTCGACCAGTTGGTCACCTTCGCCTGGAAGATTTTGATCCCTCTGGCCTTTGTCAATCTGCTCATAACTGCCTTTGTGCTTAAACTTAGATGAGGTGGGCCGGTTAGCTGCCGGCATAAAGGTTGCGTAGCGATGATGAGTTATTTTAAAGAGATTGCGGTGGGTTTCTGGAGTCTGTTAGCGGGCATGGCGGTGACCATCCGCTATTTTGTCAAACCCATCGTCACCGTCCAGTACCCCCGGGAAAAGATCCAGATGTCCCCGAGGTATCGCGGCTATCCCCAGTTTATCATCGATCCCGAAACCCAGACGCACCGGTGCATCGCCTGCGAAATGTGCGCCCGCACCTGCCCGTCCCAACTGATCACCGTGGAGGGGACGAAGTTTCCGGGTGAAAAGCAAAAGAGAGCCACTAAATACCTTCATAAACATCAATATTGCAGTCTTTGCGGCCTGTGCGTCGAGGCCTGCCCCACCACGGCC
>PEWM01000041.1:0-3071 GCA_002779455.1 Deltaproteobacteria bacterium CG07_land_8_20_14_0_80_60_11 | reverse complement strand
CCGGCTTTAGCCGGGAAGACTTCGTCATCGACCACCTGACCTTGCTGCAAGCGCGGCAGAAGACGGCCGGCCTGCCCGTAACCAAGATTCCCACGGCGGAGGACATCACTGCGGCTATCGCGGCTGAGGCCGCGGCGAAAGAAGCCAAAGAAAAAGCAGCCAAAGCGCAAGCTGAGGCCAAGAAGGCAGCCGAAGCTAAAGCGGCCCCCGCCAAAGAGGTCAAAGAATGAACGCTGTCAGCGCCTGGTTGACTCCCCAGACGGCGGCCACCGCGGCCTTTGTGATGGTGATCGGACTCACCATCCTGGGCGCCCTCATCGCGGTGGGCGCCCGGAACATTTTCCACAATGTCTTGGGGCTATGTGTGTCACTGTTCGGTGTGTCCGGTATCTTTCTCTTTCTCAACAGCCCCTTCGTCGCCCTGATGGAGATTCTCATCTATATCGGGGCCATCTGCATCGCCATCTGCTTTGCCATCATGCTGTCCGAGCCCCTGTATCTGCCCCCGCCGCCCCGCAACAAGGTCAAGGTCCTGGGGGCCGCCATCGGCGCCGGCGGCATCTTCGTCTTCCTGGGACTGTTGTTGAAGAAAACCCAGTGGACCGCGGCCCCGGAACGGAGCGCCGACTGGTCCGTCACCACCATAGGTCATTATCTGCTCACCAATTACGCCTTGATCTTTGAACTAGTTTCGCTGCTGCTGCTGGTAGCCATGCTGGGCGCCATCGTCACCGCCCGGGGCGGCCGCGGCAAGCCTTAACTCGAGGGTTTGAGATGCTGCTGTTCAACCAATTGCAGACTTACCTCTACCTGGCCCTGGTGCTCTTTGTCATCGGCCTCTACGGGGTCCTGGCCCGGCGCTCGCTGATCGCCATCCTCATTTCCGTGGAACTGATCCTGAACGCCGCCAGCATCAATTTCATGGCCTTCAACCGCTTCCTGGCGCCCCACCCGGCCGTCGGGCAGGTCATCGCCCTGTTCATCATGGCCGTGGCCGCGGCCGAAGCCGCCATCGCCTTGAGCATTATCGTGGCCGTGTACCGGAAAATGAAATCCATCAACGTTGAACACGCCACCGAGCTTAGGGGTTGATCATGGTCTTCTCTGATCCGATTCTTTTGGGTTGTTTGCTTACGGTCTTTTTACCGCTGTCGGCCTTCGCCCTGATTATGATTTTCACCAGGGATAATCCCAAGCTGTCTCTGGCCGTCTCCCTGGTGGCCGCAACCATCCCCCTGATCATTGCCTGGACCTTTTTCTTCAAGCTGGGCGGCCGCGCCCCCATCATCTACAACTTCGACTGGCTGGTCTCCGACCTCGTCAAGGTGCCCTTCGGCTTCCTCCTTGACCCCACCAGCCTGGTGATGTTCGTCATCGTGGCCACCATCAGCTGGCTGGTGCAGATCTATTCCATCGGCTACATGGCGGGCGATCCGGGGTTCGGCCGGTATTACGCCGACCTGTCGCTGTTCGCCCTGGCCATGCTCACCCTGGTGATCTCCAGCGGCCTCCTGCAGCTGTACATCGCCTGGGAACTGGTGGGCCTGGCCTCATATCTCCTCATCGGCTTCTGGTACGAGAAATTCTCCGCCTCGGAAGCCGGTAAAAAGGCCTTCGTGGTCACCCGCTTCGGGGATATCGGCTTCTTCATGGGCCTGGTCTTCCTCACCCTCTTTTACGGCAGCCTGGATATCGCCACGGTGAACGCCGCCGCGGTGGCTAAGTCCATGCCTCCGTGGCTCCTCACCACCGCGGGCCTGCTGATCTTCTGCGGCGTCATGGGCAAAAGCGCCCAGTTCCCGCTGCACGTGTGGCTCCCCGACGCCATGGAAGGTCCGACCCCGGTTTCGGCCTTGCTCCATTCCGCCACCATGGTGGCTGCGGGCGTTTATCTCATGACCCGGATCTTCCCCTTCTTTGCGGCCTCGGCCACCACCATGACCGTGATTCTGGTCATCTCCACCATCACCCTGATTCTGTCGTCCACCATCGGCATGGTGGCCACGGACATCAAGCAGGTCTGGGCCTATTCCACCGTCAGCCAGCTAGGCTTCATGGCCATGGGCCTGGCCGCCGCCGCCCTGGCCTCCGGCACCCTGTTCGCCGGCTACTACCACCTGACCACCCATGCGGGCTTCAAGGCCCTCCTGTTCCTCTGCTCCGGCGTCTTCATCCATCATTTCGGCACCAACGACTTCTTTACCATGGCTACCAAGGGGAGCCGCCAGATGGTCATCCCCATGGCCTGCATCACCATCGCCGCCCTGGCCCTGGCCGGAATCTTCCCCTTTTCCGGCTTCTTCAGCAAGGAAGCGATTCTGATGGCCCTGGCCCATCTGGACAACAAGGTCTGGCTGTTTATGGGGCTCTTCGGGGCCTTCCTGACGGCATATTACGCCTTCCGGGTGATCTTCGTGATGCTTTTTCCCAAGCAGCCCGAAGCTTACAGCAAGGTCCCCGGCCATGTTGCGCCCATTGAGGAAGACGCCCATGGGCATGATGACGACGGCCACGGCCATGACGAGCACCATGGCGCGTCCTGGGCTATGGCCTTTCCCCTCATCGTCCTGGCCGGCTTCACCCTGATCCTCGGTTTCTGCCAGGGGTATCTGGAGAAATTGCTGCTAGGGGAATCGCACCCTCACGCCATCAATTATTTCCTCCTGGGGGCCGCGGTCATCTTCGCCGGGGGGGGCATCGCCTTGGCCTGGCTCGATTGGGGACGCAAGGACGCCAAATGTGTCGGCTTCATCAGTAAGGTGCCCGCCCTGCAAACTTTTTTCATCCAGAAATGGTACATGGACCACTTCTGGCGCTGGTTCCTGAACCGCTTCATCTACGGCTTCTTTTCCAAATGGTTCACGTACAACGACCGGCGGGTGGTGGATGGCGGCGTCGACACCGTGGCCTTCTCCACCGTCGGCAGCGGCCGGCTCTTGTCCTTCATTCAAACCGCGTTTTTACAGTATAATTTGCTGTTTATGGTACTGGTCCTGGCTGGCGTCGGGATCTATCTCGTGATGGGTCGCTGATATGGTTGAACATGCTGCTTCTTTTCCTTATCTGAGCTG
>PEWM01000124.1:9950-25252 GCA_002779455.1 Deltaproteobacteria bacterium CG07_land_8_20_14_0_80_60_11 | reverse complement strand
CTGGTACTGGGGCCGCACGGCGGCCTACCACGGGGGCAAGGAGGTGGCGGCCCGGCTCCTCATGGCCCGGGTTGCCGACCTGGTGGGCGAAGAGGCAGTGCGGCTCTATGGCCGGCGCCAGACGCCTGCCGTGAAGCGGCAAGCCAGGACCCCGGCCGCGGCGAAACCGGCTGCTGTGCCCTCGGGGAGGAACATGTGAGCGCGCCCGGAGGGCTGATGGGTATGTAGGGGCGCACCCGCGTGTGCGCCCAGCCTGAGGGCGGACACATGGGTCCGCCCCTACGTAAGATAAATTACCTATATGATCGCAGTTTGGTATCACCCCCTTTAGAAAAGGGGGGATAAACCCCCCGGTTGTTAAATGTCAAATATATTGTGAAACGCCATACTAAGGGGGCATCTGAAAATCAGATGCCAGAGCGAATCATGGCCCATTGCCGCGACTGGCTGGTGCGGAGCCTGGCAACCCTCTGGTACCGCCTGGACCGGCGGCGCCGGCGAATCACCCTGGCCAACCTAAAGTTGGCCTACGGCGCGGCCCTCAGCCCCGCGGCCAGGGAGCGTCTGGCCCGGCGGGTCTTCTGCCATTTCGTGCGCTTCGGCTGGGAAATTGGCGAACTGCTCCTGGCCCCGCTGCCGCTTATTAGCCGGAAAGTGATCATTTTGGGGGAGGAGCACGTTCAGGCCGCCCTGGCCCAGGGCCGGGGTATGGTGGCCATCGCGGCCCACGCCGGCAACTGGGAATACACCGTGATGGCCTTCGGGCTGAAACACTACCCCGTGACGGTGGTGGGCCGGGAGATGGACCATCCGTGGGCGGCGCGGCTGGCCCGGTATCTCCGGCAGCGGAGCGGCAACTCCATGGTGGCCAAACAGCAGGGCATGAAGGAGATTCTGGGACACCTGCGGCAGAACCGGGTGGTGGGGATTGTCATCGACCAGAACACCACCACCGGGGGCGGCCTCCTGGTGAACTTTTTCGGCCGGCCGGCCCGCACCACCCCGGTGGCGGCGCTTTTGGCCCGCCGGGGGGTGCCGGTCCTGCCCACCCTGTCCCGGCGCCTGGCCGACGGGCGTCACCTCATGGTGATCCTGCCGCCGCTGCCCCTGATGAAAACCTCCGACGCCCAGGCCGACATCCGGCGCCACCTGGAACTCCAGAGCCGGGTCATCGAGGCCTGGGTGCGGACTTGCCCGGAACAGTGGCTCTGGCTCCACCGGCGCTGGAAAAACCAGTTTCCGGAGATTTATGAGGAAAGCTATCAGCCGTCAGCTTTCAGCTTTCAGCCAAAGCCAGGAAGATCGCAGACCGGAGACGGAAAACGAAAAACGGAAAACGGGAAACAATAGCTCTCGGGGGAAGAAAATGACCAAAGTTGATGAAACCTTCCTGGCGGCATTCAAGGAGCGGGTCGCCGCCCAGGAGATCAGCCGGTTCTGGCGCCTGGAGCTGGAAGAGGTGGGGCCGGGCCGGGCGAAGGTGAGCATGGTTTGCCGGCCCGAGATGGCCAACATCCTGGGGATGGTGCACGGCTCGGCCATCTTCGCCCTGGTGGACGAGGCCTTCCAGGCCGCGGTGAACGGCCACGGCACGGTGGCGGTGGCCCTCAACATGAACCTCACCTTCCACGCCGCGCCCCAAATGGGGGAGCGCCTCACCGCCTCAACCCGGGAACTCCACGCCGGCCGCCGCACCGCCACCTACTTCATCGAAGTGACCGACCCGAAGGGAACTCTCATCGCCTCCTGCCAGGCCCTGGCCTACCGCAAGGACACGCCGCTGGAGTTCGCCGTGGTGTGATACCACTTCGCAGTCAATTGGTAGCACAGGCTTTCCAGCCTGTGCAGGCGCAGGCTAAAGCCTGCGGCTACCAATAATTACTTTTTGATTGCAACTCGGTATGAGGCGCAAGGAGGGGACCAGAACTTGTCCCCTTCTCATGCCAAGTCGCCATCAAACAAGTGGCACAGGCTTCCAGCCGGTGCAGTTCCTCATGGGCCTTTGGCCCACCCGTAAAGCATGAAGAGCTGGTATTGACTGGTGGCGCAGCCTTTCCAGGCTGTGCACGGCTAACCTGTTTCCTTGACACCGGCTGGAAAGCCTGTGCTACCAATGTAAAGAACTTTTCAGAGCCGCGGTTGATTTCAACTGACGGACGGGGCGCGAGGCGGGGAAAACCCCTTCATAAGGAGAAAGGCGATCCCGGTAATCAGGACCGTGATGAGCGTGGTCAGGAGAAAGCCGTCTCGAAAGCCGACGACCCCGATGATGGGCCCCAGGCCGGCGGCGCTGACCATCATGCTTAGGTAGATGGCGGAGTTATAGCCCCCCATGGCGATGCCCCGGTGTTCGGGAGGGACGGTTTCAACGCAGAGGGCCGCCACCGACGTGAAGGTCAGGCCCATGCCGATTCCCATGGCCGCGGCGCAGAGGATGAAATGGAGCGGCCGCCGGGAGAGCCCATAGCCGGCCAACGAGGCCGCCACCCCGAGAAGCCCCCAGACCACCAGGAGGGTGCGGTGTTTCACCCGGTCGCTCAGGTGGCCGCAGGGGAGGCGGGAGACGGCGTTCATCAAGCCCTGGACGGCAAAGACCAGGCCGATCTGCCCGTAGGTCAGCCCTTGCTCGTGGGCATGCAAGGGCAGGTAGGTGATGAAGACGCCCAACCCGAAGCATCCCCCGGCGGTGGCCAGCCAGGCGCCCAACAACGGCAGGTTTTTGCTGACTTCCCGGATTAAGGCGGCTCCCATGGCGGGTTGGCGGGCGCTCACCGGCATAACAGCGCGGGCCCGGGGCAGGAAAAAGAACATGAGCCAGAAGGTCAAGAAGATACTGAGCCCCGACAGGATAAACACCGGGGAAAAGCCCCAGGCCTCGGCCACGAAGCCCCCGGCTGCCGGGCCCAGGCTCATGCCGACATAGAGCGCCGTGGTGTACCAGCCATAGGAACGGCCGAGGTGGGTGGGCGGCGAGATGCCGGCCACATAGGACATCGTGGTGGGGCCGAAGGCGGCCAGCCCGGCCCCGGAAAACAGGTAGATCCAGATAAGCTGGTGCGGCGTTGAACTGACGGCCAGGAGAAAGGAAGAGGCGGCCAGGATCAGCAGTCCCACCCCGGCCAGAAGCTTCATGCCCAGGCGGTGTACGATCAGACCCAGGGGTAGGGACAGGGCCCCGGCGGACAGCAGGAAGGCGGCGTTGATCAGGCCCACCAGAACCGTATCGGCGCCCAGGGATTGGGCGTAGAGCGGTACCACCGGAAAGCGCATGTAGGTGCCGAAGTAGCACCCGAGGACCACGGCGCAGCAGATCAACAGCAGGACGGCATAACGGGGAGTGGGGGCCGGTGCGGGATTCATGGGGGTCAAGGTTTACGGCCGGCCGGGGTGAGTCCGGGCCATTGGTAGCCGGGTCCCGCCGGGCGAAGTCAGGTCAAACCCCCGGTCCGGAACCGGCGGGAAACGGGCGGGATGACGACCGGAACCCGTCTCCGCCGTTCTGGGCCAGGATGGCCCTCATCCGGCCCGCGTTAATTCGGACACCTTGGTCTTGAGGCGCTTTACCAGTTCGGCGTAGCCCGACTCATGGATAATCCGGCTGAATTGGGACCGGTAGTTGCTCACCAGGCTGACGCCCTCGATCACCACGTCGTAGACCTTCCAGGCGCCGCCTTCCTGGAGGAGGCGGTAATTCAAGGGAATCCGGTCATTGGCCCGCACCACCACGGTGCGCACTTCGGCGTACTCGCCTTCCAGAATCTCGCCGGTATAGTTAATTTTCACCCGCTGGGCGTACTTCTCGATCTTATCGGAGTAGGAGGCCTCCAGCAGTTGGGCGAACAGCTGCACAAATTCCTGCCGCTGGCCGGCGCTGAGTTTGCCCCAGGCGGGTCCCAGGGAGCGCTTGGCCATTTCCTGGTAATCGAAGTACGGGTCCACGATGCGCTTGACCTTCTGGCGGCGTGCCTCACCCTGGGAAGTGGGATCTTTGAGAGCATCCAGGGCCTTTTCGATGACCTGCTGGGCAATTTCCGTGGGAGGACCCGCCCAGGCCCCGGCAACCCCCACCAGCAGGTGCAAGGTGCACCCGAAAATTACGGTCCTGATAAGCAAACCATTCATGACGAACTCCTTAAGATCAAAACCGGCAGGTCAAACGCCACAACCCGGCGGGCGCGCCTCAGGGGCGGTTGGCCTCTCCCGGTGATGCGCCGCTCAGGGCCAGGCCTCAGACCTTGCCGTGGATATAGCTGCTGAGCAATTCTTCCAGGTCGATGGCGGATTCGGTATTGATGAGTTTTCCACCCGCCGGGATGAGCTTTTCAGAACTCCCCGGCGACAATTTGACGAATTTATCTCCGATGATCCCCTTGGTGCGGATGGAGGCGATGGCATCGTCGTGCACCTTGACCCCCGGCGCCAACTTCAGACTGATTCGGGCCTGGGAAAGGGGGGTGATTTGGATGGAATCCACCCGGCCCACTTCCACCCCGGCCACTTCCACGGCGGCCCCGGTTTTGAGTCCGGAGACATTGTCGAAGTTGGCGAAGATCTGATAGCCGGCGCCGATAATCTCCATCTTGCCCAGGTTAATGGCCAGATAAGCCAGGCAAGCCAGGCCTATCAGGACGAAGAAACCCACGGTCATCTCCAGATTGGCTCTTCTCATAAGATTGTCTAGGCCTCCAGAAAATCGACTTCCCCCCGGATGAAACTCTGGACCACCGGGTCAGGATGGTTCTGAATCTCCTCGGGGGCGCCCGCCGCAATGATGCGGCCCTGGTGGAGCATGGCCACCTGGTGCGCCACCGAGAAAACTTCGGGAATGTCGTGGCTGACCACCAGGGCCGTATAGCCACTCTCCTGATGGGTCTTCCCGATCAGATGAAAGACGGTGTTGGTCATGGGCGGGTCCAACCCGGTGACCGGCTCATCAAAGAACATGATCTCCGGCTCCTGAATCATGGCCCGGGCCAGGGCCACGCGCTTTTTCATGCCGCCGCTCAGTTCGTCGGGAAGCTTGGTTTCGACTTCCGGGGTCAGGTTCATCTGGGCCAGACGGAACCGAACCTTCCGCGCAATCTCGGCCTCCGGCAGACGGGTTTTTTCCCGCAGGGGAAAGGCGATATTTTCAAAGACGTCCAGGGAGTCGAACAGGGCGCCCCCCTGGAACAGCACGCCGAAGCGCCGCTTGAATTCCCGCAGCTGGCGGCCCCCCATCTGGGACATATCGTGGCCGTCTATGATGATCTGGCCGGAGTCGGGTTTCAGCAGGCCGATGATGTGCTTCAAGAGCACGCTCTTGCCCACCCCGCTCTTGCCGATGACCACGGTGATTTGGCCCGTGGGCATCGTGAGGTTGATGCCGTCCAGGACTTTCTGACCGTTAAAGGACTTGACCAGGTTAATTATCTTGACCATGGTTTACATGAAGAAGGACGTGAGTACATAGTCCCACGCCAGAACCAGCACCGCCGACAGGACCACGGTCTGGTTGGTGGCCCTGCTCACCCCCTCGGCCCCGGCTCCGGTGTGATAGCCCTTGTAACAGGCCACCAGGATGATGGTGAGGCCGAACACCAGGGATTTGACGATGCCGCCGTTGACATCCAGGGGCACGACGCTCTGGGCCATACTGGAGAAATAGGAGCCGGAGCTGACCCCCAGGAGGACCACGCCCACGAGATAGCCGCCCAGGATGCCCACCACGTCGAAGATCGCGGTGAGCAACGGCACCGCGATGACCCCGGCCAGCAGTTTGGGCATCACCACATATTGGATGGGGTTGACGGCCATGGTGTCCAGGGCGTCCAACTGCTCAGTGATCCGCATGATGCCGATTTCGGCGGTGACCGCAGACCCGGCCCGGGCCGAGACCATGATGCCGGTGAGCACCGGGCCCATCTCACGGATCAGGCTCAGGGCCACCGCCGAACCCAGGGCCCCTTCGGACCCGTACTGCTTCAGGGTGTAGTAGCCCTGCAAGGCCATGACCATACCCGTGAAGGCGCCGGTGAGCATCACGATCAGGGTGGATTTGACCCCGATCTGATAAATTTCCTGCAGGATCCGCCGAGGCCGGAAGGGCGGCACGAAGGCCAGACCCAGACTCTCCAGGAGGAAAATCATCAGGCCCCCGGCTTCCTGCACGATGTTCAGCGAGCGTTGTCCCAACTGACGGACGAGGTTGGCCATGTGGCATCCCGATATAAAGTTAAATTAGTAAATTAAATGAAAACCGGCGAAAAAGCAAGAGCGAAAACCAACACCTACCCCGGCGCGAGGGCTTGAACCCGGACGCGATGCGGGCAAGACTAAACGCTCATGGCCGAAGAATTGGCCACCCCCAAGAATGAAATCCCCTGTAGGGGCGGGTTTAAAACCCGCCCCTACGCCTGGACTTTCACGATAAAAAAGCTGCCGGCCAGCCTCACCGGACAACGCCCCCTTGAGGCTCTTTTCGGAAAATCCCGCCGGAAGGATAAAATCATTGACGGCCAGTACAACTCTGATTAACATTAAGCCAAGATTGGTAAGCGTTCAGGCCCGTTATCGGCCAGAGTATTTGGAATTAGAGGGGGAGCGGTGATCAGAGTAGCCATCAATGGCTTTGGGCGTATCGGCCGGTGTCTCACCCGGCTCATGGCTGCCACCGATAAGGACCTGGAATTGGTGGCCATCAACTCCCGGGCCGACATTGCCAGGGATATTCATCTCTTTAAATATGATTCGGTCCACGGCCGGTTCCCGGGCGCCGTGGCCGCCCATGGGGAAAACCTCGTCATTAACGGCCGGGAAGTGCGGGTCACCCGAGTCATGGACCCGGAAGGCCTCCCCTGGAATGAGTTGGCGGTGGATATCGTGCTGGAATCCACCGGCGCCTTTCGGGACCGGGCTTCCAATGAAGGGCACCTCCGGGCCGGGGCGCAAAGAGTCATCCTCGGGGCCCCCGGGAAAAAGCTCGACGCCACCTTGGTCTATGGGGTCAACCACACAGACTTCGATCCGGCCCGCCACCGGATCATCTCCAACGCCTCCTGCACCACCAACTGTCTGGCGCCGGTGGTCAAAGTGTTGCATGACGCCTTCGGGGTCGGATACGGCCTGATGACCACCTGTCATTCTTATACCATGGATCAACGCCTCCTGGACGGCTCCCACAGCGATTTCAGACGGGCCCGGGCCGCCTGCCTGTCCATGATTCCCACCTCCACCGGCGCCGCCCGGGCGGTCACGGAAGTTTTGCCGGCCCTGGCCGGCCGTCTGGACGGTCTCTCCGTCCGGGTCCCCACGCCCAACGTGTCCCTGGTGGACCTGGTGGCCACGGTGACCCGGGCCACCTCCAGGGAGGAGGTGAACCAGGCCTTCGTCGCGGCCCAGGAGGGTCACCTTAAGGGGGTTCTGGCCGTGTCCTTCGAGCCCCTGGTGTCCACGGACTACAACGGCGTAGGCTTCTCCGCCGTGGTGGATGCCGAGCTCACTAACGTCATGGGCGGGACCCTGGTAAAGGTGATGGCGTGGTATGATAACGAGATGGGTTTTTCCAACCGGATGCTGGACCTGGCGGCGTACGTCGGTCGCCACGCGGGTTAATCTGCCCGCAAGAGGAGCTGCCTGTGAAATATATTGATGCGATCGATATCAAGGGAAAGACCCTGTTCATCCGGGTGGATTTCAACGTCCCCTTGGACCAGAACCGCAACATTACCGACGACACCCGCATCCGGGCCGTGTTGCCCACCATAAATTATTGCCTGGAAGCCGATGCCAAGGTCATCCTGGCTTCTCATTTAGGAAGGCCCAAAGGCCAGCGGGTGGAAGCCTTCTCCCTGGCGCCGGTGGCCCGGCGGCTGGCGTACCGGCTGCACAAGAATGTCAAACTGGCGCCGAATTCCATCGGCCCCGAAGTGGACCAGACCAAGGCGGAAATGAAGCCCGGCGACGTGCTCCTCCTGGAAAACCTGCGCTATCACCCCGAAGAGGAGAAAAATGACCAGGATTTTGCCCGGGAATTGATGAAAGGCATCGACGTTTACGTGGACGACGCCTTCGCAGTGGCCCACCGGGCCCATGCCTCGGTGGAAGCGGTCACCCATTTCGCCCCCATCTGCGTCGGCGGTTTCCTGATGCGGGATGAGGTGCATTACTTTCACCGGGCCATGGAAGACCCGGCCCGGCCCCTGGCGGCCCTCATCGGCGGCGCCAAGATTTCCGGCAAGCTCACGGCCCTGAAGAATCTCTTGCAGCACGTGGACAAGATGATCATCGGCGGGGCCATGGCCAACACCTTTCTCAAGGCCATGGGCTATGAAGTGGGTAAATCCCTGGTGGAGGACAGCCTGGTTTCGGCCGCCAGGGAGACCATGGCCGAGGCCTTGCAGCGGAACGTGAAATTCTACCTGCCGGTGGACTGCGTGGTGGCCGACCGGCTGGACAAGCAGGCGGAAACCAAGATCATCCCGGTGCAGGAAGTGCCCAAGGACTGGCTCATCGCCGACATCGGCCCGGCCACGGTGACCCTCTTCGGCGAGGCCCTGCAAAACGCCAAGACCATTGTGTGGAACGGGCCCATGGGGGCCTTCGAATACGACGCCTTCAGCCGGGGCACCATGGCCATGGTGCAGAAGGTGGCGGATTCCTATGCCCTGACCATCGTGGGCGGCGGCGACACCGACGTCGCCCTGCACAAGGCCGGGGATTTTCAGAAATTTTCCTATGTCTCCACCGGCGGCGGCGCCTTCCTTGAACTGTTGGAAGGCAAAAAGCTGCCGGGTATCCTGGCCCTGGAAGCCTGGTCACGGAGGAATCATGATGGCTGAACGTCAACCCTTCATCGCCGGAAACTGGAAGATGCACAAAACCCTGGCCGAGGCCAGGACCCTGGCCCGGGACATCCGGCAGGGCGCGGCCCCGGGCCGGCGGGCCGAGGTGGCCCTGGCGCCGCCCTACACCGCCCTGGCCGCGGTGGCCGCGGAGCTGGCCGGGTCCGGCCTCCGCCTGGCCGCCCAGGACACCTTCTGGGAGCGGCAGGGCGCCTTCACGGGCGCCATCTCCCCCGCCATGCTGGCCGATGTGGGGTGCCATTACGTGATCGTCGGGCATTCCGAGCGGCGCCAGCACTTCGGCGACACCGACGCGACCGTCAACCGGAAGCTCACCGCGGTCGTAGCTGCCGGGCTTATCCCCATCCTGTGCGTCGGCGAGACCCAAGCGGAGCGAGCCGCGGGCCAGACCCTCCAGGTGGTTAGAGGCCAACTCGAAGGAGGCTTGGGGGCGCTGAAACCGGCCAGCGGCAGCGCCCTGGTGGTGGCTTACGAGCCGGTGTGGGCCATCGGCACGGGGCTCACCGCCACCCCGGGGCAGGCTCAGACGGTGCATCACTTCATCCGCAGCCTGCTGCGGGAGTTCCTGGGGCCGGCGGCCGAAGAAATCCGCCTTCAGTACGGCGGCAGCGTTACCCCGGACAACGCCGCCATCCTCCTGGCGCAGCCGGATATCGACGGCGCCCTGGTGGGGGGCGCCTCTCTGAAACCTGAGTTGTTCCTGCCGATTATCGCCGCGGCCGGGTAGGGGTTGGCTTCTTCCGGCCCCTAACCCCGGCCGTAATCCGGTTTTATGGGAAATAAAAATACCATAATCTCAAATTAATTTAGCTAGTTAAACAAAGCTACTTTTTACGGAATCATCACCTTGGCGTTCCCAAGCTAAGCTTGGGAACGAGAAGGATTGGCAGGTCCTTTCCCTTTTCGCCTTTTCCCCTCTTCCCCTTTTCGCCCCTGATTTATCCGCCTTTTCGCCCCTCTTATTTGGTCCCCTGCTCATCCCGAAACAATTTATAGGTGATGGAATCCACCAACGCCTGCCAGGAGGCGTCGATGATGTCGGTGGCCACCCCCACGGTGTTCCACCACTCGTGGCCGTCCCGGGAGACGATGAGGACGCGCACCATGGCGCCGGTGCCGCGCATGCCGGGGAGCACCCTGACTTTGTAGTCTTCCAGGATGATTTCCGTCAGCCGGGGGTAGAACCGCACCAGGGCCTTGAGCAGGGCATTATTCAGGGCGTCCACCGGGCCGTTGCCGAAGGCGGCGGTGTGCACTTCATGCGGCCCCACCCTGACCCTCAGGGTGGCTTCGGGCAGCGGCGACTCCGGCCCGCCCACCTTCTGGTCGATGACCCGGTAGGCCTGAAGCTGGAAGTATTCCTTATACTGGCCCAACGCCGCCCGGAGGAGCAGTTCCAGGGAGGCCTCGGCGTCTTCGAACTGGAACCCCTGGGCCTCCAACTCCTTGACCTTGTCCAGGATGGTCTTGACGTTGCTGTCGAAGGGCGGCAGCTCCAATCCCTGGGCCTCCAGGCCGAGAAACTGCTTCAGCTTGTCCATGGCCTGGCGCACCGCGGCATCGTGGGTCCCCATCTCCAGCCCCAACTCCTGGGCCTTCATGAGGATGTTGCCCCGGCCCGACAGGTCGGAGACCGGGATGACCCGGGCGTTACCCACCAGGGCCGGGTCGATATGCTCATAGGCCTTGGGATTGCGTCTCACCGCGGCGGCGTGGATGCCGCCTTTGTGGGCGAAGGCGCTCTTGCCCACGTAGGGCTGATAGCGGTTGGGACGCACGTTGGCGGCTTCATAAACGAACCGGGAGACCTCGGTGAGCCGCTTGAGCTTGCTATGCTCCAGGCACGCCAGCCCCATCTTCAACTGCAGGTTGGGAATGATGGAGCAGAGGTTGGCGTTGCCGCAGCGCTCGCCCACGCCGTTGATGGTCCCCTGGACCTGGCTGCATCCCAGTTCCACCGCAGCGACGGAGTTGGCCACGGCCAGTTCCGAGTCGTTGTGGGCGTGGATCCCCAGGGACGCCTTGGGAAACTTTTTTTGCACTGCCTTAACGATCTCGATAAGTTCGGAAGTGAGAGTGCCGCCGTTGGTGTCGCACAGCACCAGGTACTGCGCCCCGCCGTCTCTGGCCGCCTCCAGGGTCTTCAGGGCGTAGTCCCGGTCCTCCTTGAAGCCGTCGAAGAAATGCTCGGCGTCATAAAACAGCTCTTCCACCCTGGGCCTGAGATAGCTCAAGGACCCGGTGATGAGCTCCAGGTTGCGCTCCGGCGTGGTTTGCAGGATCTCCTTGACCTGGAACCGGGACGACTTGCCGAAGATCGTCACCACCGGCGCCAGACTGATGAGGAGTTCCTGCATGTTGGGGTCGGCTTCCGGCGGCCGGTCCTTGTGGTGGGTGCTGCCGAAGGCGGCGATGCGGCTGACGCCCAACTCGTAACTGCGGATTTCGGCGAAAAAATCCTTGTCCTTGGGGTTGGAGCCCGGCCAGCCGCCTTCGATGTAATGAATGCCCAGGTGCGCCAGTTTTTGGGCGATGCGAATTTTGTCGGCCAGGGACAGGTTGAAGTCCTCGGCCTGGGTGCCGTCTCTCAGGGTAGTGTCATAGATTTTTACCTGGCGCATGGCTTACCTCATCTGTAGGGGCGCACCTAGGTGTGCGCCCTGATCGAGGGCGGACACGCAGGTACCGCTAGAATATGCTTACTTTTTCTTCGGTGGAGGTAGCTCCAACCCGAAGGCGTCGTGGAGCACCCGCACGGCCAATTCCCCGTGCCGATCTTCGATGACGCACGAAATCTTAATCTCCGAAGTGCTGATCATCAAGATGTTAATGTTTTCCGCGGCCATGGCTTCGAACATCCGGGCCGCCACCCCGGCGTTGTTCTTCATGCCCACGCCGACGATGGAGATCTTGGCGATGTTCTCCTCACTCAACACCCTCTCGGCCCCGATGTCGGCGGCCACCGGCTTGACAATCGCCAGGGTCTTTTTCAAGTCGCCCTTGGGCACGGTAAAAGTGAGGTCAGTGTGGCCGTCAATGCTGGTGTTCTGGATGATCATGTCCACCACGATGTTGGCGTTAGCCACCGGCTGGAACAGGTGCAAGGCGACGCCGGGGCGGTCGGGGACCCGGGTGATGGTTACCCGGGCGTCATTCCGGCTAAGAGCCACACCGGATACCGGCACAATTTCCATTGCTTCATCCTCCACGGTCACCAGGGTGCCTGGCTCCCCGGAAAAACTGCTGCGCACCACCAGGGGCACGCTATAACGCCTGGCAAAGCCCACGGAACGGATCTCCAAGACCTTGGCCCCCATCGAAGTCAACTCCAGCATTTCGTCATACGAGATGCGCTCCAGTTTCCTGGCCTTGGAGTAGACGCGGGGATCGGTGGTGTAGACCCCGTCCACGTCGGTATAAATTTCACAGAGGTCGGCTTTCAGGGCCGCGGCAATGGCCACCGCGGTGGTGTCGGAGCCGCCCCGGCCCAGGGTGGTGATGTTGCCCACTTCGTCCACCCCCTGGAAGCCGGCCACGGTGACGATGCGGTTTTTCTTCAATTCTTCTTTAATGCGGGCGGTGTCGATGCCGATGATCCGGGCCCGGCCATAGGCCCGGTCGGTGTAAATCCGGGCCTGGTGGCTCAAGAGCGAAGTGGCCGGCACGCCCTGGGACCGGAGAAACATGCTGAACAGGGACACGGTCACCTGCTCGCCGGTGGCCAGGAGCACGTCCAACTCCCGGGCGTCCGGGTCTTCCGAGAGTTCATTGGCCAGGTTGATGAGGCGGTCGGTTTCCCCGGCCATGGCGGAGAGCACCACGACCATCTTGTTCCCATCCCGCCAGCCTCTTACCACCCGGTTGGCCACATTGGCGATGCGGTCGGGGTTGGCCACCGAGGTGCCGCCATATTTTTGCACAATGATGGGCACGCCTGCACTCCATTAAGTTATAAAATATTAATTATATCTCATCTTTAAAAAAAGCAAAGCGCTCCCGAGCCTGGTTGCGTATTTGCGGCGGGTGCATTTTTAGATTGACGCTAACGCATAAATAGTGGTATTAATGAAAAAAATCACAAGTAAAGGAGGCCAGAGCCATGGCTGCAAAATTGATCAAAGGGGCCGAAGTGGCCGCCCAGATACGCGAAGAATTGAAGAAAGAGGTGGAAGATCTCAAGGCCAAACACAATTTAATCCCGGGCCTGGTCACCATCCTGGTGGGCGAAGACCCCGGCTCCGTCAGCTACGTCACCGCCAAACAGAAGACCTCTCACGAGCTGGGCTTCTATTCCATCCAGGACAGTCAACCCCCGGACATCACCGAAGCGGCCTTGCTGGCCTTGATCGAAAAATACAACCAGGACCCCAAGCTGCACGGCATCCTGGTGCAGCTCCCCGTGCCCAAGCACATCGACTCCAACAAGGTGCTCTATGCCATCGACCCCAACAAGGACGTGGACGCCTTCCATCCGGTGAACGTGGGCCGCATCCTGATCGGCAACTATGCCTTCCTGCCCTGCACCCCGGCGGGCTGCCAGGAGCTCATCTATCGGGCCTACGGCGATCCCAAGGGTAAGGAAGTCGTGGTGGTGGGCCGCTCCAACATTGTGGGCAAACCCATGGTGGCCATCATGATCCAGAAACGGGCCGGCGCCAACGCCACCGTCACCTGCGTCCACACCGGCACCCCCAAGGACAAGATGATCGAGCACTGCCGCCGGGCCGACATCCTTATCGTCGCCGCGGGCGTGCCCAAGTACATCCAGGGCGACTGGGTGAAAGAAGGGGCCTGCGTCATCGACGTGGGCGTCAACCGCATCGGCAAGAGCGAGAAGACCGGCAAGGCCATCCTGGCCGGCGACGTGGACTTCGAGTCGGTCTCCCAGAAGGCCTCCTTCATCACCCCGGTACCCGGCGGCGTGGGCCCCATGACCATTACCATGCTCATGAAGAACACCGTCATGGCTGCCAAATTGGCTGCGGGCCTGGTGAAACTGTAGGATTAGTTTGAGGTGAATTTTTGGGGGAGGGGGCGAAGGGCTTTTTCGTAAGGGCCCTGTCCCTATCCCCATCCCCAAACCTTCCACTGATCCTTAATGCGGGACGACCGTAGGGGCGGGTTTGAAACCCGCCCCTACCATTTAGGCTCAGTGCGAAAAGGCGATCTCGGGATAGACTTCTTCCGGGTCGAAGACCCTGGGGTCCGCAATTTCCCAGCCGTCGGGGCCTAAACGCCGGAAAAAGCACGACTGGTAACCCAGTTCGCAAGCGCCGCCGGCGGGCCGCACCTTGAGGATCAGTTGGTCCCCCCGGCAAGACAGGTGCATCGAAACCACCTCCTGAAAGTGCCCCGAGGCCTCCCCCTTGGCCACCACCTTGCGTCGGCCGGGGTGGTAATAGTGGACCCGGCCCGTGGCGGCTAGGTGCAAAAGGGCCTCCTGATTCAGATCCACCAGCATCAACACCATGCCGCTCGCCGCGTCCTGAATGATCGCCGGGATCAGTTTCCCGGCCGGCAGCGGCAGCCACTCCGGCAAACCGGACCATATTCCCCGCACCACTGACCTCCCTTTACCCCGGGTCGTTCGCCCCGGTATCTAGTTAAGCCT
The DNA here is from genome assembly GCA_002779455.1 of Deltaproteobacteria bacterium CG07_land_8_20_14_0_80_60_11. Classification (GTDB taxonomy): domain Bacteria; phylum Desulfobacterota; class Desulfobaccia; order Desulfobaccales; family 0-14-0-80-60-11; genus 0-14-0-80-60-11. The sequence goes on along the minus strand of PEWM01000124.1, from coordinate 10,798 downwards.
CCATACCATGCTTTTGCGGCCTCATTCCAGAGAAATCTGACCGGAAATTTCTCAGCTAAGCGCCACGGCATCTCATGGGTTAACTAAAATGCTCCCCGAAAGGCTGCAGCCCAGAAAAATCTTGACATATTTTGTGGATAGATGGTATTTTGGAAAAGGCAAAGTGAAATTGTGCACAAATAATTCGTCCTATGAGGGAGGAGAAAAAACATGGCGAGACTGGGGTTTATAGAATTTTACTACAGCACCAAACATAAACCGGTCGATAAATATAAGTGCGATAATACCAACGTACTTAATTTGTTGAAAAGCCTGGAGGCCAAAGGGGTGGAGACCGAGGCCATTGATTTGGCTGATGCAGCCGACCCTTTCAAGCAGTACCACAAGGCTTCCAGCGGCCCGGTGTCGGATTATCGCCCCATTTTCGGCGAGGTTCGGGGTTCGGATTATAAAGAATACTTCGGCAAGACTATCCCGGCCCTGTGCTGCTACGCCAAAAAGGGCGATCGGGCTCCCCTCGAGGTCTTTCCCCGCATGGATAAAAAACTGGGGCGGGTTTATCTCATCGAGGAATGGCTGGAAAATTATATCGGCGAACTGGAAGGACGGATCGAGTCCCCCGAAGCCCGCTAGGACCATCGCTGCATCCGGCCCCACCTTGCAGAGGTGGGGCCTTTTTTTTTTAATCGGAGCCGGTGGACATACGGCCGGCGTTTTTCCCCCGGCTCACAACTCCCGCAGGGCCTTTTCATAAACTTCGTAAGCGGCCCGCCCGAACAGCACCAAACGGACCCGCTCGATCTCCGGGTGGTGGGCCAGGTAGTCGGTCACGGCCTTCAAGGCGATCC
>PEWM01000124.1:0-9883 GCA_002779455.1 Deltaproteobacteria bacterium CG07_land_8_20_14_0_80_60_11 | reverse complement strand
GCCATTGGCCGACGCCAGCTTCAGACTCTCCCGGTAGCACGAGGCCAGGAGCTCCGGCTCCCGGTGGCAACCGTCCCGGTAGACCGGACCCACGGTGTGGATCACGTACCTGGCCTTGAGGCGGCCGCCGGTGGTGATCCTGGCCTCTCCCGTCGGACAGCCCCCGTGCCTTCGGCATTCCGCCTCGATGGCAGGTCCACCGGCCCGGTGGATGGCGCCGTCCACCCCGCCGCCGGGCCGCAAATACTTATTGGCGGCGTTGACCACGGCGTCCGTGTCTTGCCGGGTGATATCCCCTTCCACCAGCTCCAGGGTTGATGGACCGACTTTCACTTCCATGATGTTATCTCCGCCGTTACTGAAAGGGGAGGGGGGGCCTGATCCCCCATCCCCTCAACCTGCTTCGCCGGCATCAGGTCATTTGGGAATCAGCCGGTACGGGGCCGCCCGTTTAGTCCACTCGCTGCCGGGGAATTTGGCCGTCAGGGTGTCGTAGGATTCCCGCAAGGGTTTGGGGTCGTGGGTCATTTTATAGCGGGAAACCCCCATGAAAAAGACGGCCTCCGCCGCCGCGGCGCGGTCGGGATAGTCCCTCAGGGCCTCGTCGAACATGCCCTGGGCCTCGGGATGCTGCTCGGCGTTGAAATAATATTTGCCCTTGGCCACCATGAACGTGGAAATAAATTCCTCGGGCTCGAGAAACCCCACCACGCGCTGGACCTCGTTGCCGCCGGCATCCAACAAGATGATGGTGGGGGTCCAACTCACCTTGAACTGATTCATCAGGGCGGTGTTCGAAACCTCGATCTGAACCGGGATAAAGTTATAATCCACGAACTTGACGACCTTGTCGTTAGGGTACGTAACTGCACCCATCTGTTGGCAACCGATTCACTGGGGATTGAAGAAGTCCAGGAGAATGGGCTTTTTCGTCTGTCGGGCGTGGTCCTTGGCCTTGGCCAGGTCATCCAGCCAGCAAATCTTCAGGGCCATGGGGATTTCCTCCTTTTTCGGGACTGGGGCCAAATCTGGCCCAACTGCTGGACAAAACATAAGCATTCCTGGCCAAAAGGCAAGAGCGGAGGGGGCGCCGGGCGCCCGGCCATGCCGTGATCAGCGGCGCCGGCTGATTCCGGTATAAAATCCTTGCAATGACACCCCCTTGCCCATAGAATCCCCAGGTAAGAATCATGGTTATGGACCAGAGAGACGACCCCTTCTATAGTCCCGCGGACACCGGCCAGGTAGACCGCCTGCTGGCCACCATCGAGTTCTCCAAGGCTTTGGTGAGCGCCTACGACATGGAGACGCTCCTCACCGCCATCCTTTCGCGCATCAAGGCGATCATCCCCGCCGAGAACTGGTCCTTGCTGCTTATCGATCCCCCAACCGGAGAACTGTATTTCGCGGTGATCGTGGGACTGGGTCCGGAGACGGTGAAGGATATCCGCCTGATGCCCGGGGAAGGGATCGCCGGGACCGTGGCGCAGACGGGAAAACCGATCTTTATCCCCGACGTCAACCAGGACCCCCGCTTTGCCGCCCGGGTGGACATCCAAACGGGCTTTGCCACCCGCTCCATCATCGCCCTGCCCCTAATCGTCCGGGGAGCAGTCATCGGGGTGTTTGAAGTGGTTAACGTGGAGGAGGAGAGATTCTTCCGGGAAAAATACCTGCCCCACCTGAATATCCTGGCGGACTATGTGGCCATTGCGGTGGACAACGTCCGTAATTTGCAGAAGCTCGAGGCCCGCACCTTTATTGACGAGGTGACCGGGTTTTTCAATACCCGGTATCTCATCCACGAACTGGACCGCCTTATCCCCCAGCTCCTAAACCAGGATGCACCTTTCTCCGTGGTCTTCCTGGACCTGGACAACTTTAAGACGGTGGTGGACACCCACGGCCACCTGCGGGGCAGCAAGGTCCTGGGCCAGGTGGCCAGGGTGATTCATGCGGGGCTGGGGGCGGACGACAGCCTGGTGCGCTACGGCGGCGATGAGTTCATCATCCTGATGCCCCGGCGGTCCCAAGCGGCCGCCCTGGAGGTCACCCGCCGCCTGCGCCGGAGCCTCAACCAGACCGTCTTCCTGCAAGATGAGGGGCTTTCGGTCCAGGTGACGGCCAGCTATGGCATCGCCTCCCTGCCGGAAGACGCCCAGGACCGGGAGAAGCTGTTGCTCATCGCTGACCGGGCCATGTTCGGCAGCAAAGGCCGGGGCCGGGATCGCATCATGGTAGGCCGGGACCTGATCCCGGTCGAGGATGAGTAATCCGGGGTTGCGTTCAATTGATGGTTTTGGTAGCCGCAGGCTTTAGCCGGCCTTGCCCTGGGCGGCCACGGCCTCCATGGCCTTTTTAATCTCCGCCTCGTCCCCTAAATAGTAATGCTTAACCTGGTTCAGATCGGCATCCAGTTCGTACACCAGGGGAACGCCCGTGGGGATATTCACCGAGACGATGGCGTCCTCGGAGAGCCGATCCAGATGCTTCACCAGGGCGCGCAGGCTGTTGCCATGAGCCACCACCAGCACCCTTTGTCCGGCCTGGATGGCTGGGGCGATCTCATTATGCCAGTAGGGCAGCATGCGGGCCACGGTATCGGCCAGGCATTCGCAGGCCGGCAGGGTGTCGGCGGGCAGGTTCGCATAGCGCCGGTCGAACCGGGGATGGCGAGGGTCGTCCGGAGCCAGGGCCGGGGGCCGCACCCCATAACTGCGGCGCCAGACCCGCACCTGCTCTTCGCCGTATGTGGCGGCCATTTCACCCTTATTGAGCCCCTGCAGGGCCCCGTAATGCCGCTCATTGAGTTGCCAAGCGCGAATCACCGGAATCCATTCCAGTTCCATGGCCTCCAGGATAATCCAGAGGGTCTTGATGGCCCGCTTGAGCACCGAGGTGTAGGCGATATCAAAGGTGAAGCCGCGGTCCCGGAGGAGCTTGCCCCCTTGCAGGGCTTCTGCATCCCCCTGGGGCGACAGGCCCACGTCAGTCCAGCCGGTAAAACGGTTCTCCAGATTCCATAGGCTCTGCCCGTGCCGCACCAGCGTCAGGGAGTAAGTCGCGCCCATTAGTTCCCCGTGGTCGTTGAAGTGGTGGCGTTTAACAAAAGCGGGCGATCTCTGCCGGCGGCGTCAACCCCCGGCCCCCTCCCTTAACTCCGGTAGTCGGCGTTGATGCGGATGTAGTCCTCGGTGAGGTCGCAGGTGTCGTAGTAGTCGGCGCAGACCCCGTGGTTCAGATGGATAGTCACCGTAAAGGCGCCGGACTTGATTACCTGCTGAGCCGCGGCTTCCGCCCTGGGACCCAGCCCCCGGCCATTTTGCACCACGGGGTGGCTGCCGAAGGCGATATCCACCCGCTCGGGATCGAAGCGGGCGCCAGCGCGCCCCAGGGCCGCCATAATCCGCCCCCAGTTGACGTCTTCGCCCGCCATGGCGGTCTTGACCAGGGGTGAGAGAGCCACGGTCAGGGCGGCTTTTTTGGCCTCCGCCGGGGTGGCCGCGCCCTTAACCTCCACCCGGTAAACGTGCCGGGCCCCTTCGCCGTCGGCCACCACCTGGCGGGCCAACTCGCCCATGACCCGGGTCACCGCCTCGCCCAGGGCCGCCATCGCCGGCCCCGGCTCTTTAATCACCGCATTTCCCGCCCGGCCGCTGGCCAACAAAAGGATAGTGTCGTTGGTGGAGGTGTCGCCATCCACGGTGATCCGGTTAAAGCTTTGGGGGAGGGCCTGGCGCAAGAGCGTTTTTAAAACCTGGGGCGCGGCCGCGGCGTCGGTGAAGATAAACACCAAAAGCGTCGCCATATCCGGGTGAATCATGCCCGAGCCTTTGGCGATGCCGGCCAGGGTGAATTCCTGGCCGTCAATCATGCCCTGGACCAGCGAGGCCTTGGGCCGGGTGTCGGTGGTCATGATGGCCCGGGCCGCCTCGCCCAACCCGTCGGGGTGCAGCCCGGCCACCAATTGGGGCAGGGCCTGGATAATGCGGTCCCCCGGCAGCGGTGCGCCGATGACCCCGGTGGAGGAGGGCAGCACCAGGCGTTCCGGGATATTAAGCAACTCCGCCGCCGCCCGGCAGGTCTCCCGGGCGGTGGCGAGACCCTCGGGGCCGTTGCAGGCGTTGGCGTTGCCGGCATTCACCAGGATGGCCTGGGCCAAGCCTTTCCGCAGACGCTCCCGGCCAATCAACACCGGTGCGGCCTTCACCCGGTTGCGCGTGAACACCCCGGCCGCGGCCGCGGGGGTATCGGCCACCATCAGGGCCAGGTCCAGAACCCCGGGTTTTTTGATGCCGGCGGCAGTGGCGGCGAATTTAAATCCCGGAATAATCATGGCAGTATCAGAGCACCCACTAAAAGGTATATTTTCTAAGAAATCTTTATATACTATGCGACTATCATTCAAAAATGATATTAGAAACAAATTTCAAAAAGGTCTATGCAGTAAGAAAAAATCAATGAATCAAAAAAACCATTCGTATTGTATTTTTACATTTATTTTACAATTATTACTAGTTAAAATATCTTGCGCATGGTGAAGTGTGTCACCATTTGAAACTCCAAATTCCGCAATGTAGTCAACAGGTACATATGGAAAGATCATGAATTCAGAGTTTCTTTTTCTCTTTCCATCTGGAAAATCTTGCCAATAAACATTCCAACTCAAAACATCCCAAGGTAACTCTGAAAGGTGGCTTAAGTCATTATATATTTTACTGCCTTTTGATGCTGCATTTCCATCAGTATAAGCAAATTCAATTGCATTATCTTGTAATATGATAGCAAATATTTTAATAAATATTATTCGAGATTGCTCACTCCTACGGGCAAAAAGAGTTGGTGTTTTTGTGATGAGATATAAGGGCACAACGTCATGGATAGTATAATTCTGATGGTTAGTCAAGGTAATATGTTTATAATGTCGACGAGCTTGGACAGTCTCTTCTGCAAACGAATGATATTCTACTCCTCTCCTTAATACCTCGTTTTTTGGCAAGATACCGTTTTCCAAAATAGATTTTAGATTTTCAATATATGTAAAATAATAAAAACTGTTGATATCAAACTCATTAAGCTTTTTAGCAATATGCTGCTTTTGAAAAATGTTATTCATAGTTAAAATAAGGTTGGTTGACGTTCAGATAATGTAATGATGCGTTCTACTGGTTTATGCATATAATTATAAATTGCTTTAATTGTTTTCTCACCAACTCCTTTGATTGATTGCAAATCACGCAATTTGGAAATCGATCCACTTGTGAAGGCTTCGTAAATAAGCTTCGCCTCACGTCTTTTTAAACCAATTTCCCGTATGTAATCGTCGATCTCAAATCTATGGATCTTCTGATACAATTTATCTTCAAAAGTATCTTTGGTATATTGGTTAAAGTGGTATATCTCTATTTGAAGGTTTTTAAGTGGTTCAAGGTACTTATACATTATACGTCGTACTTCATTCCATCCCAACTTGCCTGATGAAGTGCCGAGCTCTGGGAAAGCAATGGATGTGATCCCTATCTTATAATAAGTATTCGCAAATTCAGATAAGCCAGATTCTATGTATAAAATTTTCGATGGATATTTCCAGTGGTCTTTTGTCGGAAAATTTAAAATCCAGGGTGTGGATTCCTTATATAACAACAGTTTGCCAGGGCGAAGTAGTCTGCGTTCGCATTGACTTCGATAGAATGAATACATATCCGGAAAACGTCTTTTAAATTCCAGAGCAAGACCACGCCCCATGACTCCAACGCAATTGACAGTATTTACAAGCGTCTGGCAAGTAGAATCAAAAAGACTGCTATATAGTTCCTTTATATCCGCCATTTTTTACCCACTTATTATAGTTTAATATTTTGGGTATAATATTTAAATATCTCTCTGTTTCCTATTAAGTTAAAGTAGTAGATTAAGGGGGGGCAAGACCGTTGGCCATGACCTTTCCCCCAAAGTTTCACTTCCCGCAGCACTTCTTATATTTCTTGCCGCTGCCGCAGGGGCAGGGGTCGTTGCGGCCCACCTTTTTCTTCTGGCGCTGTTTGGGCTGGGCCTCGCCCTCGCCGTGGCTGAACACCAGGGGCTGCTGGTCACGCCGGGCCTCCGGCGGGGGTTCATGGTGGGGTTTCACCTGCAGGTGGAACAGGGTGCCTACCGAGTCCGCCTTAATGCGGTGGATCAGGCCCATAAACATCTCATAGCCTTCCCGCTGGTATTCCCGCAAGGGGTCCACCTGGGCGTAGCCCCGGAGCCCGATGCCGTCCCGCAGGTGGTCCATGGACAGGAGGTGCTCTTTCCAGTGGTTGTCCACGATCTGGAGCATGACCATCTGCTGCAACTCCTGAAAGAGTTCGGGGCCGATCTCGTCGCGCTTGGCGGCGAAGCGCTTTTGCACCAGGTCGAGGAGGATTTCCTCCAGGTCGGCGTCCAGGTCGCCGTCCAGGTTATCCAGGGAGACCCGGAAGCCGAACTGCCGGTAGGTAGCGTCCCCCAGGCTCTTGAGGTCCCACTCCTCCGCCAATTTGTCGGCGGTATATTCCTGGACGATATCCTCCACCAGTTCGGCGGCCATATCCATGAGGTCTTCTTCGAGGTTGATGCCGCTCAGGATCTGGCGGCGTTGGGCGTAGATCACCTCCCGCTGTTTGTTCATCACGTCATCGTATTCCAGGAGGTGTTTGCGGATGTCAAAGTTGTGACTTTCCACCCGCTTCTGGGCCTTCTCAATGGCATTGGACACCAGGCGGTGCTCGATGGGTTCCCCGTCATCCATCCCCAGGCGGCCCATGAGGCCCTTGATGCGGTCGGACCCGAAGATGCGCAGGAGGTCGTCCTCCAGGGAGAGATAGAACCGCGAGGTCCCGGGGTCGCCCTGGCGGCCGGAGCGGCCCCGGAGCTGGTTGTCGATGCGGCGGGATTCGTGGCGTTCGGTGGCCAGGATGTGGACGCCGCCAAGTTCCACCACCCCTTCGCCCAGGACGATGTCGGTGCCCCGGCCGGCCATGTTGGTGGCGATGGTCACCCGGCCCATCTCCCCGGCGTGGGCCACGATCTGGGCCTCTTTCTCGTGCTGCTTGGCATTGAGCACTTCGTGTTTGATGCCTTCCTTTTTTAAGAGCCGGCTGACGTGCTCCGATTTTTCAATGGAGGTGGTGCCTACCAGGACCGGTTGGCCCCGCTGGTAGCAATCGTTGATATCCGCCACCACCGCGGTGTACTTTTCCGCCTCGGTCCGATAAATCGCGTCGGGGTGGTCCACCCGGATCATCTTTTGGTCGGTGGGGATAATCATGACCTCGAGGTTGTAGATCTTCTTGAATTCCTCGGCCTCGGTGTCGGCGGTGCCGGTCATGCCCGCCAGTTTGTCATACATGCGGAAGAAGTTCTGGAAGGTGATGGTGGCCAGGGTTTGGTTCTCGTCCTCGATCTTCACCCCTTCCTTGGCCTCCAGGGCCTGGTGCAGGCCGTCGGAGTAGCGCCGGCCGGGCATGAGGCGGCCGGTGAACTCGTCCACGATGAGGACCTGGCCCTCCTTGACGATGTAGTCCACGTCCCGCTTGAACAGGTTGTGGGCCTTCAAGGCGGCGTTGAGATGGTGCAGGACCTCGATGTTCCGGGGATCGTAGAGATTCGCCAGGTTGACCAGCTTTTCCGCATGGGCGACCCCTTCCTCGGTGACGATGACGGAGCGGGCCTTTTCGTCCACGGTGAAGTCCTGATCCTTCTTCAACTGCTTGGCTATCTGGTTGAGGGTGTAGTAGAGCTGGGTGGATTCCTCGGCGGGGCCGGAAATGATCAGGGGCGTCCGGGCCTCATCGACGAGGATGGAATCCACTTCGTCCACGATGGCATAGTGGAAGTCCCGCTGGACGTAATCCTCCAGGGAGAACTTCATGTTATCCCGGAGATAGTCGAACCCGAACTCGTTGTTGGTGCCATAGGTGATGTCAGCATGGTAGGCCCGGCGGCGCTCGTTGTCGTCCAGGCCGTGGACGATGGTGTCCACCGTGAGCCCCAGGAAGCGGTAGATGCCCCCCATCCAGTGGGCGTCCCGGCGGGCCAGGTAGTCGTTCACGGTGACGATGTGCACCCCCAGGCCGGTGAGGGCGTTGAGGTAGGCGGGCATGGTGGCCGCCAGGGTTTTGCCTTCACCGGTCTTCATTTCGGCGATCTTGCCCTGGTGCAGCACGATGCCGCCGATGACCTGGACGTCGAAGGGGCGCATCCCCAGGACTCGGACGGAGGCTTCCCGGACCGTGGCAAAGGCCTCGGGCAACAGGTCATCCAGGGGCTCGTCCGCCTCCAGGCGCTCCTTGAAAAGGGCGGTTTTGGCCTGGAGCTGGGCGTCGGACAACGCCCGGTATTCCGGCTCCAGGTTGGTGATGCGGTCCACCAGGGGGGCCATCCGCTTCAATTCCCGGTCGTTCTTACTGCCGAATATCTTTTTAAAAAAGAGATCTATCATGTGGGTGTCTGCGAATAAAAAACCCCGATAAAGCCAGGCTCCACCGGAGAAATGAAGGCGTGGTCTAAAGCTGCCTTAAGGCTGGCCGCGGAGCTCATCTTCCTGCCGACCACATAACCCCGCCCTGAAGACGAGGTTTCTTTCAAAAAAATAACGCACTGACCCATGACTGTCAAGTTAATCCCCGGAATCCGGCGCCGTCAGGTCCAGGTGCATGGGAATTTCGTCGCAGTCGGGAAATTTGACGCAATTGACGCAATCGGCCCAGACGATGGGCAGCAGGTCTTCCCGGGACACGACCCGGAAACCGAAACGCTGGAAAAACTCCGGGACCAGGGTCAGGAGGAAGATTTCGCTCAACCCGATGGCCTGGGCCTCGGCCAGGCAGGTCTGAACCAGCCGGGAGGCGAGCCCCCGGCCCCGGTGCGCCGGCGCCACGGCCACGGACCGGATTTCTCCCAGGCCGGCCCAGCAGATGTGCAGGGCGGCGATGCCCAGGAGGGGGCCCGGGTCCTCCCGGTAGACGTAGTAATCCCGCAGCTGGCCGTAGAGATCAGCCAGGGTCCGGGGCAGGATGCCCCCATCCTGGGAAAATTCCACCAGGAAGCGGCGGATTTCCGGGACTTCGTGAATTTTAGCCTTGCGAATCATTTTACGGCCATGGGGTTACGTAAAGATTGGGCTTCAGTTATAATATACTGATTATATCATCAGGTTAAAGGTAAAACCACTATGTCCGTCATTGCTAGAGATAACTATGTTTCCCTGGAGTACCGCCTGTGGCTGGATTCCGGGGAACAACTCCGGGGCGCCCCGGAGGCCCCGGCGGTGCTCACCTTCGTGGCCGGGTGCAACGAACTCATGCCGGGCCTGGAGCGCCGCCTCTTAGGGCTCAGGGAGCAGGATGCGGTGGCGTTCACGGTGCCCGCGGCTGAGGCCTTCGGGGACTACGACCCCAACTTTGTCCAGGAGTGGAGCCACAAGGTCTTTCCCCCGGACCTGGAACTCAAGCCGGGCCGAAAGGTGCTCCCCGCCAACCTGCCGTTTCCGCCGGAATATCCCCTGACCGTCAAGGAAGTCACGGCCGATGCCGTGATCCTGGATATGAACCACCCCTTGGCGGGCCATGACCTGCGGTACGAAGTGAAGGTTATCGAGGTGCGCCCGGCCACCCCGGAGGAACTGGAACCCTTGAAGCAGTGCCAGTCCTGCCAGGAGGGGATGAGCTGCGAGGCCTAATGCCTGGTTGCAAAAAGCGAATTTGAAATTTTTCCCCCCTTTTTTAAAGGGAGGCCAGGGGGATTTGAAAATCCCCCTAAATTCCCCTTGGGGAAAGGGGGACTTATACAGTTTTCTGTTTTCTGTTTTCGGTTTTCGGTAAAAGAATAAGGCAATATCAGGGAGTTATGTTGATGATTT
>PEWM01000111.1:7416-7888 GCA_002779455.1 Deltaproteobacteria bacterium CG07_land_8_20_14_0_80_60_11 | reverse complement strand
TGATCCCTGATCCCTGACCCCTGGCCCCTGGCCCCTGCTTTTCCCACGCCTCAGGGTGGAGAAACCGGGCCAGTTCCTCCACCGCCTCCGCCGACCGGGGTCCCGGGCGGGAGTAGAGGCTCTCACTCACCACCAGCACCCGGCGCGCCTTCACCGCCTGCAGTTCCTGAAAATAAGGCCGGGCGTAAATATCTTCGGGGCTGCGGTTCATGGGCCCTTGCTGGATGATATAAACCTCCGGGTTCGCCTGGATGAGGGCCTCGAGGCTGTATAGCGTCAGCTTTTGGGGGCTGGTGATGATGTTTTCCCCCCCGGCCCGGGTGATGATGTCGTTCACCAGGGAGCCTTGCCCGGCGGCCAAAAGGTTGAGTTCCCGCACCTCGAAAAAGACCCGGGGCCGGGGGCGAGTCGCTACCCGTTGGGCCACGTCGGCGAGTTTGGCCTCCATGGACCGCGTCAGGGCGGAGGCGGC
>PEWM01000111.1:4538-7381 GCA_002779455.1 Deltaproteobacteria bacterium CG07_land_8_20_14_0_80_60_11 | reverse complement strand
TGGTGCTGAACAGGCCGGCGAAATCGTGGGGCGCAAACATGGCCACCGGCACCGGCGCCGCCTCCAGCCTGGTCAAGGCCGGCATCCCCTTGGCGACTCCCCCCTGCACCACCAGGTCCGGCTTCAGGGCCAGGATCATCTCCACGTTGGGCTGCAGGTGGGTACCCACGGTGGGGACCCCCTTGACGGTCTCATCTCCCTGAATGCGGGCCACCACCCGGCCGGCCACCCCTAAGGCGCGCAAGATTTCCGTCAAGCCGCCGTACAGGGAGATGATCCGCCGGGGCGGGGCGGCCGCGGTTACGGTGGCGCCCCGGTCGTCCGTAATCTGGGCGGCAGCCAGATTGTGGGCCCCCAGCCCCAACATCATCAAACCGATGAGCAAGGTCCGCCCGGCCAATCGACACTTTCTCATGATTGAACCGCCTCCAGGGGGTTCTCTGCGGCCTCATCCTCCCGGGTCCCTGGCGACAGAGGCAGCATCACCGCGTAGGGCCGCTGGTGGCCGGGGTGCCGGACGACCTCCATGGGCGTCTCATAAACCTCTTCTAAAATCGCCGGGGTGAACACCTGGTCCGTGGGGCCGTCCACCACGACCCGCCCATGCTTAATGAACATCAGGCGCCGGCAGTAGAGGGCCGCCAGATTCAGGTCGTGCATAGCGCAGAGCACCGTGAGCCCCCGGGTCTCGCTCAAAAACTTGAGGAGTTCGAAGATCTCCAGCTTCTTGCGGACGTCCAGAGACGACGTGGCCTCGTCCAGGAGCAGGATTTCCGGGTCCTGGGCCAGGGCCCGGGCCATCACCACCCGCTGACCTTCCCCCCCGGAGACCTCAATGATCGGCCTTTCCTGGAGGTGCGCCGTGGTGGTCCGGCGCATGGACCTGAGGGCCCAGACCAGGTCCGCGTCCGTCAGGGTCCCCAGGCGGCGCCGGTGCGGGTACCGGCCCATGAGCACGATCTCCAGACAGGAAAAGGGGAACCGCACGTCGGTGGATTGGGGCACCACCGCCAGGATCTGGGCCCGGAGCCGGCTGGGCAACCCCCCCAGGGGCTCGGACTTGACGATAATCCGCCCTTTTCGGGGCGGCAGCAGGCCGGAGAGGGCGTTAAGCAGGGTGGATTTGCCGCTGCCGTTGGGGCCCAGGATGCCCAGGAATTCCCCCCGGTCCACCTGGAAATTCAGGCCCGTGAGGACCAGACGGTCCTCGTAGCCCAACTCCAGCGCCTCTACCCGGATCACCACATCCCCCGGGAGCGGCGGGATTTTAACAGATAAAAGAAAAACGGCCCGCCGAGCAGGGCGCTGACCACGCCCACCGGCAGTTCCTGGCCGCTGGCCAGGAGGGTGCGGGCCAGGACGTCAGCCCAGATCAGGATCAGGGCGCCGGTGGCGGCGGACAAGGCCAGGAGACGGCCATGGGAGGGGCCGGCCAGCACCCGCACCAGGTGGGGCACCACCAGGCCCACAAAGCCGATCACCCCGGAGACGGACACCGCCCCGGCGGTGAGGAGCGACGCCCCCAGCAACAGCTTCAGTCTGACCGCGGAAACGGCCACCCCCAGGTGGTGCGATTGCTCTTCCCCCAGGGCCAGGATGTCCAGTTCCCGGTGATAAATTGCGCCCAGCGCCAGGCCGGCCGCCAGGTAGGGCAGGAGAAAGCCTACGTGGATCCAGCCCCGGCCGGAGAAGCTCCCCATGATCCAGAACACGATGGCCGACAGGGACTCCTCATCCAGGCTCTTGATGAGGCTGATGAGGGCGGCGAGAAAGGTGCTCACCACGATCCCGGCCAGGATCAGGGTCTCCTTGCGGATACGGCCGGACTCCCGGGACAGGAGCATGACCACCGCCATGGCCCCCAGGGCCCCGGCCAGGGCCCCCAGGGGCAGGGGGCTCAGGCCCAGAAAACTGCCGCCTACCCCCAGCATGACCAGGAGCGCCACCCCGAAGGCCGCGCCGGTGGAAACGCCGAGGGTGAAAGGATCGGCCAGGGGGTTCAGGAGCAGCCCCTGGAAGATGACCCCGGCGGTGGCCAGAGAGGCGCCCACCAGCCCCGACAGCACCACCCGGGAGAGGCGGATGCCCCAAATGACCACCTCCGTGGTGCGGTCCACGGTCCCAACGTGAAAGCCCAGCTTGCTTAGGACCACGGCGGCGATGGCGCCCCAGCCCACGTCCATGCGGCCGATGCCCGTGGCCAGGGCCACCGAGGCGACCAGCACCAGGCTCAGGGCCAGGAGGGCGACGGCAAACCGGCGCGCCCCCAGCTGATGCCGGCTCCTGGCCTCCGCCAGGTCCACGGTCCGGTTCAGGTTATCGGCGGGCAGGGAACTTTCTTTCATTTATGCCGCGTCTTTGCGTTTTATATGAAAATAACCCAGTGGGGCGGGCCTCCGTGCAGTGGAGCGGGCCTCCCCGCCCGCCAACCGATATGGCGGCCAGGGATGGCCGCCCCACCAATACAAAAAAAATCCCTAAGTCCCAGTGGACTTAAGGATGCACCCAGCTTCTTTATCCTTAAATGAGGAGGCCGCTTGTCCGGAGCGACCCCTGCTGTTTGGACCCTGATTTCGCTTCAGGCTCCAAACCTCCGGGCAGGTCTTCTGGCTCCCGGATCAACCTACTACCTGCGCCTTCCCATCCCACTTCGGTGGAACAGTGGCCTCGTGCAGGGTTCGTCCCCGGTCACAGCGGCGGGACCGCGACGGCTTTGCCGTCTTCCCCATTAAACCCCGAAGGGTACCCGGATGCTTGAATATATAAAGTTAGCCCGGGGCTGTCAACCTTAATCGGTTCAGCTCTATTGTCCATGACCATAAAGCTAAAAAATTAGAATAATA
>PEWM01000111.1:2566-4525 GCA_002779455.1 Deltaproteobacteria bacterium CG07_land_8_20_14_0_80_60_11 | reverse complement strand
AGGACCCAGACATTAGCTGGGCCCTTTGGGGGCGATTTATCACAACGTTTAGGCGGAATTAAGGTTTAGGAGATGGATTGACTTCCGCGGCATCGACGGTGAAGGGGTTGGGCCTGTCATGTTTCTGTATTCCCATTTTTATTAAGGGAATAATCACCCCCGGAACCAAGACCTCTTTAGATTCATCTTCTTCCATTTTGACATTGATATTTGCAGGCTGAAAACCGAATTGTATAGTAATGGACCATAATCCCTCATGAATTCCCTGGCGTTTGATTAGCAGTTCTGTAATCTCTTTGTATTCGAAAAGTATTATCTGCGATTCACCCATCTAGTGCCTCCTTCTTGATGAATCGGCTACTCAAAGCCGTAAATTGCGGTCTTATAGAGGGCACACTACCGATAGAATAACCTGTCAGTACCTTTATTGGCGCATCCACAGGAAATACGCCTGTAGTTCTACCCGAGGTAACATGAATAGCGATACTTGGGGTAGGCAAAGTGGTCGGCACAAAATGAGATTTGATTTTATTAATCAAGCGTTCACAGAATTCCTCAGCCCCGACCCTTGCAGCGACAGAAGTCAAAAAAAACTGATTGAGGCTGGTACCATCCATTTCAGCGAACTTTGCTGCTTGCTTATGGATGCTCTTCGGAATGCGAAGAGCAATGCGGCCCGAAAAATCATGAGCCTCAATTGGTGCAGGAATATCCTGCCCCTGCTCTAAAGCAGCCTCAATCCAAGCTTCGGCGATTCTCTCAAGATTCGCATAAGCTTCATTGGGAGTTTTACCTTCTGCAAAACACCCCGGGAATTCCAGTATATCAGCAGAGTAAGTTCCATCACTTTCAGGAACCAGGACGCGAGAATACGGCTCTTTAAGATAATCTTTAGCCGTTCTCTTCATTTTTTAGCTTCCTTTCTTTTATTTTGTTTGGTTTGAATTTCTTCTAGATGGAGTTTCTCATCCCAATAGAAGAAATCATCCTCCAGCCAAGTAAGGATTTTTAGCGCCGTTTTCGGAATTGCGATTCTCGGGTGTGAAGGTATGGGAATCGGCCTTAATTGAGGGAAGGCATCGCTTACATACATAGGCTCCCCTGTTTGCTTTTTTACGCGCCTTCTTCCCAGGGAGCCGGCCAATCCTGCCAACTTGCGCGATGAAATATTCCCTGGCGAAGACCGGAGGCTTTCATGCTCATGTTTTAGCTTACTTAGCCTCTTTGAATCCATGGTATCATATATGATATGATAATCATATATTTGTCAAGAATCAATGCGAAGTTTGGCAAAAATTAGGCGAGAGGCGTGCCCAGGCAAATTAGGACACTACCCGGCCAGGGGACGGGAGTTCAACTTTTCCCGGCCAGCGCGGTCAACAGGCGGATGACCCGGGCCGCCACCCCGCTCCCCTGGCACACGGTTTCGGCAATGTCCCGGGGCCCCTGGCAGGTTCCGGCCAGGAAGACTCCCGGCAGGGTGGACTCCAGGGGGTGCAGGATGGGGTGGCGCTCCTGGTAAAAGCCTAGCCCGTCTTTGGCCGGGGCCAGGTCCACAAAGGGCAGCGGCTCCCCGGACGCCTCCAAACCCACGGCCAGGACCGCCATATCCACGGCCAGTTCCGACCGCCCGCCTCTCTCCTGGTCTTCAAAGCAGATAACCGGGCACCCATCGCCGCCCTCATGGATGCGCCCCGGCAGCCCTTTGATGAACCGCACCCCCGCCGCCTGCGCCCGCAGATACAACTCTTCAAAGCCTTTGCCGGAGGTGCGGATATCGTTGAAGAAAATGGTGACCTCGGCGTCCGGCTCATGTTCCAGGGCCAGCATGGCTTCCTTGATGGAGGCGGTGCAGCAATAGCCGGAGCAATAGGGCAGGTACCGCCGGTCCCGGGAACCCACGCACTGGATAAAGGCCAGACGCTTCACCGGCTGCCCCCCGGGGGTTATCAGGCTGCC
>PEWM01000111.1:0-2542 GCA_002779455.1 Deltaproteobacteria bacterium CG07_land_8_20_14_0_80_60_11 | reverse complement strand
GATCCGCTCGAACTCCAGGTTGGTCACCACCCCGGGGATGCGCCCATAGCCGTATTCGCTCTTGATGGCCGGGTCAAAGGGCCGGGCCCCGGTGGCCAGGACAATGGCGCCCACCGTGAGCCGCCGCTGGCTGGGCCGGTACAGGAGATTGATGGCCTGGTGCTCGCAGGCCTGGACGCACATCTGGCAGTCGATGCAGTAGTCCTTCTCGATGGTGGCCCTGAGCGGCACCGCCTGGGCGAAGATGATGCGGATGCATTTCCGGGGCTTGAGACCCAGGTTCCAGCGGCTGGGCACGATCACCGGGCACACCGTGGTGCAGGTCCCGCAGCCCACGCACTTGCTCATGTTCACAAAGCGGGGCTTGATGGTGACTTCCACCTCGAAGCTCCCGGCCTGCCCGGTAATGCGGCTGAGACGGGCATAGCTGAGCAGCTCGATGTTCGGATGGGCGGCCACCTCCACCAGTTTCGGCCCGAGGATGCAGATGGAGCAGTCCAGGGTGGGAAAGGTCTTGTCCAACTGCGCCATGGCGCCGCCGATGGAGAGGGAGGACTCGGCCAGATAAACCTTGAAGCCGGCGGTGGCCAAGTCCAGGGCCGCCTGGCAGCCCCCCACGCCGCCGCCGACCACCAGCACCTCCCGGCAAACCGGGACCGCCGGGATTTCCGGCTGCTCCCGGGTCTCGAGGGCCAGGGTCAAGGCGCCCAGGGCGGTCTCGAGATCAGCCGCAGACCGCACGTCCACCACCAGAAGCTTATCGCCTGCCAGCGCCTGGAAAAAGCCGGCATGGATTTCCGGCCCGCAGGCGGCCACCAGCCAGGTCCGGGCCTTGGCGGCCGTAAGTTTCCGGAGCCGCGCCAGGCCGTCCGGCGTGCACAGGGGCGGCGCCAGGTCGGCCTGCACCCCCGCCTGTTTGAGCCGCGCCGCCAGCTCCCGGCCATCCATCGCCAGATCGGGGCAGGCGCATATGAGCACTTTACGCCGGGTCATTTTTTCCCCTCAATCTCTTCCGCCATCTCCCGGATGACTTGCTGAAAGTTCTTGCCCTCCGTGGCGGAAATCCACTCCAGGCGCAGGCGCGCCGGGTCTATGCCCTCCTTGGCCAGTTTAGGCGCAAGTTTTTCGATGCGGGCCTGGGCCCTGAGGTTCCCAGACACGTAATGGCATTCTCCCGGGGGATGGCAGCCCGAGACCAGCACCTGGCCGGCGCCCCGGGCGAAGGCATGGAGGATGAACTTGGGATGGACCCGCCCGGAGCACATGGTCCGGATGATCCTCACCGCCGGAGGGTATTGCAGCCGGGACACCCCGGCGAAATCCGCCCCGGCATAGGAGCACCAGTTGCAGCAGAAGGCCAAAATCTTCTCCTCGGGATTAGCCGCCAGGGCCTCATCAATCTGGGCCAGGATCATTTCGTCGGTAAAGCCCCGGGCGATGACGGCGCCGCTGGGGCAGGCCCCGGCGCAGACCCCGCACCCTTTGCAGGCTGCTTCGATAATCCGGGCCTTACGAGTTTTCCCTTTTCCCACTATTTCCACCGCCTGGAACGGGCACTCCTGGTAACAGCTCTGGCAGCCGATGCACAACTCCTGGTCCACCTCGCAAATCAGGCCGTCCAGGGTGATGGTGTCGTGGGCCATGAGGGCCAAAATCTTGCCGGCGGCCCCGGAGCCCTGGGTAATGGACTCGGCCAGGTCCTTGGGGCCCTGACAGGCCCCGGCCAGGAAGATGCCGTCCAGCACCGTCTCCAGGGGGCGCAGCTTGGGATGGGATTCCATGAAAAAGCCGTCGGGTCCCACCGGCAGCTTCAGCACCTCCCGGAGGGTGGCGCCGTCCCCCGGCGTCATGCCCACCGCCAGGACTATTAGGTCCACCCGGTCCCGGCTCACCCACTGTCCCAGTTCTTGGTCCGCCTCAATCACCAGGGAGCCCGCCTCACCGGGCCGGATATCCCTTACCTTCGCCCGCATGAACCCGATGCCCGCCTCCCGGGCCTGAGTATAGAGGGCCTCCCACTCCTTCTTGACCGTCCTGATATCCCGGTAATAGATGCGGATGCGGGCCTGGGGCAATAGCCCCTTCAGTTCCAGGGCCTGCTTCAAGGCCGTGGGGCAGCAGACCCGGGAGCAGTAGCGGTTCCCCTCGGCCTCCCGGGAGCCGACGCACAGGACAAAAGCGATGTCCTGGGGTTCGGCGGTGGCGCCATTTGCCAGCACCCGGCCCCCGGTTGGCCCCTGGGGGTCCAGCAGCCGTTCCAGGGTCACCGTGGTGATGACCCGGGGGAGGGCGGCCCAGGCTTCGTAACGGCTGCCCGCCGGCGTAAAGGGCGCAAAGCCCGTGGCCACCACGATGCTCCCCACCTTTAGAGAATGCTCGATCTCCCCCTCGGCCTCCAAGACTATGGCCTGGTGGGGGCAGGCCGGGACGCATAAACCGCAGCGGTTGCAGTGCAACCCATCCACCACGTAGCGGGCCGGAAAGGCCGTGGGCGACGGCCGGTAGATGGCCGCCCTAAGCCCCCGGCCCGGTTCCCGGTCAT
>PEWM01000224.1 GCA_002779455.1 Deltaproteobacteria bacterium CG07_land_8_20_14_0_80_60_11 | reverse complement strand
GGTTCAGATTGGCATCCTCATCATCCATGGGATACGTCGAGACGCAATGCATCAGCTCAAAAGGACAATCTGCATTCCTGAAGATCTCCACCGCATGATCAATCTGCTCAATTACCGTCATCCCCGTAGAAATAAATGTATGTTTCTTTTCTGAAGCCACCTCTCTGAGCAAGTCCTCATAAACGATCATCGCGGAAGCTATTTTATTGTATCTGCAGTTAAACTGCCGTAGAAAGTTCTGGCTTTCAATGTCCCAGGCCGAGGCAAACCACTCGATTCTCTTTTCTTTGCAGTAAGTATCTATCTCGTGATATTGAGCCAGCCCGAACTCAAGCCCCTCCTTCTGCGCCCGCTGCGTTTTACCCCAGGGGCTCTCTCTCGGCGAATCCAGTAATTCTTTGGAATATACCAGATCAATAGTCCGCTTCTGGAATTTGACCGCATCCGCTCCCACATCCTTGGCAACATCGATTAACTGTTTGGCAATTTCCACATCACCGTTATGATTGATACCGATCTCCGCGATGATAAAAATAGACATGATAAAGCCTCCTCCCTCTCTCAACTAAAATTTAATTTGTTATTCTCACACTTCAGTGTAACCGTGGGCAAGACGTTCATCATGTTCAATCTCAAAAGAGATATTGTTGAGAGCCCAAAAGTCTTCCTTTGTTGAATAGTCAAACTGTTGCACTATTGACCGAGATTATGCGGCAAGCTTGGCAGCCTCTGGCGCCAACGAGGTTTTGGAGCCTCTTTGGCCGAGTAAAATCTCCCAAACGATCCTCTTCTCGAAGTCAATTCTTTTCACAGTTGGAAGTTTAGTACAAATTAGGGCGGAAAGTCAATTTCCCTCAGATTTTACGGATACCAATCCCTCGGCGGCGGCGGGCTCAGAATTGGCGCAGGAATCTGAGGTCGTTGTCGAAGAAGAGGCGGATGTCGTCGACCCCGTACTTCAGCATGGCGATGCGTTCGATGCCCAGCCCGAAGGCGAAGCCGGTGTAGGTTTCCGAATCGTAGCCCACGGCCTCGAAGACCGCGGGGTGGACCATGCCGGCGCCCAGGACCTCCAGCCAGCCGGTGGCCTTGCAGACCCGGCAGCCGTGGCCCCCGCACATGACGCATTCGATGTCCACTTCGGCGCTGGGTTCGGTGAAGGGAAAGTAGCTGGGGCGGAAGCGGACTCCCACCTTCGAACCGAACATCTGGTGCACGAAGGCGGTGAGGACCCCCTTGAGGTCGGCAAAGGTCACCCCTTTATCCACCAGCAGGCCCTCCACCTGGTGAAACATGGGGGAGTGGGTGATGTCCGAGTCCCGGCGGTAGACCTTGCCCGGGGCGATAATGCGCACCGGCGGCTGGCGGACTTCCATGGTGCGGATCTGCATGGGGGAGGTGTGAGTCCGGAGCAGCACCTTGTCGTTGAAGTAAAAAGTGTCCTGCATGTCCCGGGCCGGGTGGTCCGGGGGCAGGTTGAGGGCCTCGAAGTTATACCAGTCCAGTTCCACCTCGGGGCCTTCCACCGCCTCAAAGCCCAGGTGGAGGAAGATGTCGCAGACCTCCGCCATGATGCGGTTCAACGGGTGGAGCCGGCCCCGGGGCAGGCGCCGCCCCGGCAGGGTAACGTCCACGGTGGCGGCGGCCCCCCGGCGGGCGGCTTCCCTCAGGGCCAGCCGGGCCTGATCCAGGGCTGCTTCCAGGGCCTCTTTGGCCCGGTTGGCTTCCTGGCCGACGTTCCGTCTCACCTCCGGGTCTAATTTCCCGAGACCCCGCAGGATGCCGGTCAGGGCGCCCTTGCGCCCCAGGTAATGGACCCGCAGGCGTTCCAGGTCTTCGGGGCGGCCCGCGCCCCGAATCTCCCGGAGCGCCGCGGTTTCGAGATCCGTTACTGCCTCGGTGGTCATGGTGGGTAGTCAGCAAAGATAGGGCGTGCCGTGCACGCCGATTTATGGCGGCCATGGGCCGCCCTAGGTCTGACCGCTGAGAACTGCCGGCTTCTAATCCCCGCCCCGAGAGAGGTCGGCCACCTTGGCGAACCCCTGGGGGTCGAAGACCGCCATGTCGGCCAGGACCTTGCGGTCCAGGTTGATCTCGGCCTTTTTCAGCCCGCCGATGAATTTGCTGTATGACATCCCCAGCGGCCGCAGGGCGGCATTGATACGCACAATCCACAGGGCGCGGAATTCCCGTTTCCGCACTTTGCGGTCGCGGTAGGCGAAAGTCAGGGCGCGCTCCACGGCCTCCCGGGCGGAGCGATAGAGCCGGCGCCGGCCGCTGCGGAACCCCTTGGCCATCCCCAGCCATTTTTTCCGGCGCGCCCTTGAGGCAACGCTTTTCTTGACGCGTGGCATAACGAACTCCTAATCTCAGAGATAAGGCAGCAGACGCCGGAGGCTTTTGGTCTCGGCCCCGGACATGTAGGCCGCCTGCCGCAACTGCCGCTTGCGCTTGGCGGTCTTACTGGTCAAAATGTGGCTGGTGAAGGGCTGCTTGTGCTTCAGGCGGCCCTTGCCCGTGGCCTTGAAGCGTTTGGCGGCGCCCCGATGGGTTTTTATCTTGGGCATGATTAACCTCACATGGTGCTAACACTGCCGGCCGCCAGACAGGCGGCCGGGTGGATTATCCGGTTTCTGGAGCTTAAATTCCGCTAACCGATAATCTTATATTATATACTCTATTCATCACATTTTAACAATATGTCAGCAAAAAAATCCTTTCCCCAGACCACCCGGGCGGTAGATCCGCAATTATACCGGAAAATTGCTCAGGACTACTTGGGGGTAACGATCATGGAGAGGTTCCGGCCTTCCAGCTTGGGATTCTGCTCCACGGTTCCCACATCCGCCAGGGCTTCAGCCATCTGGGACAGAAGGCGAAAGCCGCGGTCCGTATGGGCGATCTCCCGGCCCCGGAAAATCACCGAGATCTTGACCTTGTCGCCCTCTCCTAAAAAGCGCCGGGTATTCTTCAATTTGAAGTTCATGTCGTGCACTTCGATCTTGGGCCGGACCTTGATCTCCTTTACCTGGATCGTGGTCGCCTTACGCCGGGCTTCTTGCAGTTTCTTGCTCTGCTCATACTTGAACTTGCCGTAATCCATGATGCGGCACACCGGCGGGGCGGCCTGGGGTGCAACCTCCACCAGGTCCAGGTGCGCTTCGATCGCCAGTGCTAACGCCTCTTTGATGGGCATAACCCCGACCTGCTGCCCGTCGGCGCTGATAAGCCGCACCTCCGGTACCCTGATCTGCTCGTTAATCCTCACTCTTTGGTGCTTCTGGATGGCCGTCACCTCCTGAAATTATGCAGAGTTGGCGGGGGACGGAGTCCGGGACTCCTCCTTAAGGCGCTGGATAAACGCCTCCAGGGGGACGCCCTTCAACTCCGTGCCGTCCCGCAGGCGGGGCGCCAGGGTGCGGTCAGCCGCTTCCCGGTCCCCCATGATAACCATGTAAGGGATTTTCTGGACCTGGGCTTCTCTGATCTTGTAGCGCAAGGTTTCCTGCCGGGTATCCACTTCGACCCGCAGGTCTGCATCCCACAGCAAACGCGCCACCTCCTGGGCATAGGCATGGACCCGATCGGTGATGGGCAGAAGGATCGCCTGCACCGGGGCCAGCCAGACCGGGAAGGCCCCGGCGAAATGCTCAATCAGGACTCCCATGAAGCGCTCGAGGGAGCCCAGGATCACCCGGTGCAGCATCACCGGCCGGTGGCGTTCCCCATCCGGACCGATGTAGGCGAGATCGAAGCGCTCCGGCAGGGTGAAATCGCACTGGATGGTGGCGCATTGCCAGCGGCGCTTAAGGGCGTCCTTGAGCTTGATGTCAATTTTGGGCCCGTAGAAGGCCCCTTCCCCGGCGCAGATGTCGTAGGGCAGCCCCCAGGTCTGGAGCGCCCCGGTAAGGGCGTTGGTGGCCAGGTCCCACTCCGCGTCGGTGCCGATGGATTTTTCCGGCCGGGTGGACAACTCCACTTCGTAGTCAAACCCGAAAATCGCCATGACCTCGGCCACAAACTTCAGGACCCCCAGGATTTCGCTTTCCACCTGCTCCGGCATGCACAGGATATGGGCATCGTCTTGGGTGAACTGGCGCACCCGGGTGAGGCCGTGCAACACCCCGGAACGTTCGTGGCGCAGCACCGTGCCCAGCTCAAAGAGGCGCAGCGGCAGGTCCCGGTAGCTCCTGACCTTCGATTTGTAGATCAGCATGTGGGCCAGACAGTTCATAGGCTTGATACCGTACATCTGGCCTTCCACTTCGGTGAAATACATGTGATCCCGGTAGTTGTCCCAATGGCCGGAGCGTTTCCACAGGTCGGCCTTGAGCATCTGGGGGCCCATAACCATCTGGTAGCCCCGCTTGAGGTGCTCCCGGCGCTCGAAATTCTCGATGAGGCTCCGGAGCAGGGCGCCCTTGGGGTGGTAGATCACCATCCCCGGCCCCGCTTCCTCTTCAATGCTGAACAGCTCCAGCTCCCGGCCCAGGCGGCGGTGGTCCCGGCGCTTGGCTTCCTCCAGGAGTTCCAGGTGGCGCGCCAGTTCCTTCCGGGTGGGGAAGGCGGTGCCGTAAATGCGCTGGAGCATGGGCCGGCGTTCGTCCCCCCGCCAGTAAGCCCCGGAGGTGGCGGTGAGCTTGAAGGCCTGGATATACCCGGTGGACGGAATGTGGGGCCCCCGGCAGAGATCGATGAAACTTCCCTGTTGATAGAGGCTGACCTTTTCCTGGGGGATCCCCTCCAGGAGTTCCACCTTGTAGGCTTCGCCTTCGCCCCGGAAGTAGTTGATCGCCTGCTCCCGGCCCATGTCGTCGCGCCGGAAGGGTAGATCCTGGGCCATCAACTCGGCCATGTGGGTTTCAATTTTCGCCAGGTCTTCCGGGGTAAAGGGCTCGGGCACGCCGAAGTCATAGTAAAAGCCTGATTCGATGGCCGGGCCGATGGCCACTTTGACCCCGGGAAACAGGTCCCGCACCGCCTCGGCCATCAGGTGGGCGGCGGAATGGCGCATGATCTCCAGACCCTCGGGACTGTCCAGGCGAATGGGGGCGATGGTGCAATCGGCCGAGAGTACGCGGGACAGGTCCACCAGTTCCCCGTTGATTCTGGCCGCCACCACCTGCCGGCCGCAGGCGATGCCCAGGGCCTGAAAGGCCTGGGCGACCGTCGCCCCTTGCTCCAGAGTGGCGGTGGAACCGTGATCCAGCGTAACTTTGATCATGTCTGCCTCAATAAAAAAGGCATCTCGGGCGTCCTCAGACGCCTTCCCAGATGCCGTCAAATACTCAATTATGCTACATACGTTTGAAATTCAAAGGGTTGCCGTTAAATTCCTCAATCTCCGGTGTCAAGGCCATCTGATTGAACCAAAGTCCGCTCATCTGTCTCTCATAAATACCTGTGGATGTCAAGATATTTTCATGGGGCGGCTTACTTAAGATACTCAACACTTGCCGTTAGCCATTTGGCAGAGATGCCAAGGCTTCGAGATGGCCTGATCAAAGCGGGGGCACGGGGTTTCTTGCCAGGCCCGGAGGTCCAGTTGCGAGGTGTTCTGAGTGTCAGGAATTTTTTGGGAAATTAGAAAGTTGTGCTATCATGACTTCAATCAGATCATTTGGCCGGCAAATATTATGAACCTTTTCGGGGTTAACCTCAGTGAAGAGGCATCCCCCACACCATTTTTGACCGGGATTACTGGGGACTCCTGGAACTCACCTGCCTGGCGCAAGCCATGCTCATGGAACCAATGGACTTGTGGGTTCGGCGTTGCCCTCGATCACCCAATCTCCGGCAACCCAGGTCATGCAATTAGCCTGCCGGACCGCAGTGAAATGGAGGATTAAGATGAAACAGCGATTAGACGAGTGGATCGATAAGGGTAAAGTGGATACCGATTATCATGAAAGACAATTCAGAGCACCTTACAGAAGTACCGTTACTTTTTGCGATTGGCTTGATGAAATAGGGCTTATGGTAAGTAATAGAGAATTGCGAATAATAGATCTGTGTTCTGGACAAGGCGCAAATATTTATTATATGTCAAAGAGATACCCCAAGTCCACGTTTTTAGGTATTGATATTAACGCTGAACTTGTTGATAAAGGGAACGAATTTTTTAGAGACAATGGAATTACGAATTGTAGCTTAGCTGTAGGTGATATTTACAATCTTGACGCCAAATATATTGGTGGCTTTCAAGGTGTACTGTCGTTCCAAACACTGAGTTGGCTTCCAGAATATGAATCTCCGATTAAAGCTATGACAAAACTGGAACCTCAATGGATTGCCATAACCTCGCTATTTTACGATGGGCAAATTTCGTGTACTATTAATGTAAAGGAATATGATGACTCTCTAAAGATACAACGAGAAAGTTTCTATAACGTGTATTCATTGCCTCTTGTAACAAAATGTCTTAAAATTAGCGGGTTTAATAATTGTCAAGTTACTCCTTTTGAAATAGATATAGATTTGCCTAAGCCCAACAAAAAGTTAATGGGAACATATACTGAGAAACTCGAAGATGGTCATAGGATGCAAATATCTGGTCCGTTATTGATGCCTTGGTTTTTCATTGCGGCAAGCAAATAAAGATTAACCGCGCCTAACAAGGCGCTCCATTGCTGCCGCTGAGCGCGAACGCGGAGCTGAGATCATTCCACCTCTAACGGGCAGAGGCCAACAAGCAAAATAACCGATTCGAGTAGCGTCCGGGAATCTCACCCCACGCCTCCATAAATCCGGACAAAATTCTTCCAAATCACCTGGCCCTTATTGATCATCCCTGACGCACTAGCTTGCCGGCTACGACAATTACTTTCAGATGAGCCAAAAATCCGGATACAATCTGCATAGCGTAATTGACCCTTGGCGGGGTGGATCTCCAGAATGCTATTTTCCCGATGATATTCTGACTTGATGGAGAGGTTCACCGGCCAAGGCTGGACCATTACCGATTTATGCTTGCATGCGGTCCCTATTAATGACAAGGTGCGGGAAAAGCATGAAGGCAGGTTCACCGGGCCGCGAGGGGCGTCGCCTCTGGCGCTCAAGCCTCGGCGCCGCAACAATTATGGGGGCGCAGGCTTTACAACCTGGGCCGGCGCCGGCCGGCGCCGGCGGCTCCATGGCCCCTCCCAAGCCGGCGGTGATCATGAGAAGAATGCACCTGATCCTGATTATCCTCCTCTCCGGGCTTTGCCTGGCCTGCCAACCGGACCCGTCCACGGCCCGGCTGGAGCGGGTGCTCACGACCTCCTGGCAGAGCTACTGCCGACACTTCATCAAATCCGACGGCCAGGTCAGCATCCCGGAAGAGGGCGGCGGCGCCATCTCCGAGGCCCAGGCCTACGCCCTGCTCCGGGCCGTGTGGGCCAATGACCCGGCGGTATTCAACCGGGTCTATTTATGGACTTATGCAAAACTCTCCCGGGGCCGGACTCACGGCGACCGCCTGCTGGCCTGGCGCTGGGGCCGGCTCCCGGACGGCGCCTGGGGGGTGCTGGATGCCAACAGCGCCACCGACGGCGACCTGGATTACGCCCTGGCCCTGGTCCTGGCGGCTCGTAAGGGGTGGCGGGCCCCGCCCGGCCTCCCGGACTACCGGGAGGAGGCCCGCCGGGTTAAGGCGGATATCCTGGCCAAGGAAGTGGTGGCCCTCCCCGAGGGCGAGTTGCTCCTCACCCCGGGCAACTGGCATGAGCCCGCCCCGCCTTACCTGGTAAACCCCTCTTACTTTTCTCCCGCGGCGTATCGTCTTTTCGAGCAGTTTGCCGCCGGGGGAGATCAACCGGGCAACAGGGCCGACGTAGGGGCGGTGAGGGCGCCGCCCCTACAAATGAAGGTCGGGGTAACCACGGATCGCGCCCGGTGGAGCCGCCTGCACCAATCCACTTATAAGCTGCTGGGGCAGTTGACCCAGGGCCTGGGAAGCCAAACCGGGGTGGGACTGTTCCCCGACTGGTGCCGGGTGGACGCCGCCGGCCGCCTGGCCCCGGCCCCGGGCAAAGACACCCGCTTCGGCTGGGAGGCGGTGCGGCTCCCCTTCCGGTTGGCCCTGGACGGG
>PEWM01000006.1:6960-7940 GCA_002779455.1 Deltaproteobacteria bacterium CG07_land_8_20_14_0_80_60_11 | reverse complement strand
TGCCACCTCGGCGACTGCCACTATCTCCGGGGCAATTACATGACCGTCAAGCGTATGCGCTTCCTCCAGGACCTGCTCCAGTTTACCGGCTTTGAACCCGGCCGGCTGCACCTGGAATGGATCTCCGCCGCGGAAGGGCCTAAGTTCGCCCAGACGGTGCGGGATTTTACCGAAAAAATCAAGAAAATGGGCCCGTCACACCTGAAGCGGGCTCCCCGAGCGGCGTAACCCAGATGCCGCCAAGACCTTAAGGATACAAACTCATGGATAGACTGCGTGAAAAAGTCCGGAACCTGCTTAAAGAGGGCAAGGTAGCAGGGTATCTTGGCTACATCATCAATGAAGGCCACCCCCTGCCCCACTTCTTTACCCAGGAAAACCTGGCGGAGGTGGACCAGGCCATCGTCGCCCCGGATGAGGCCCGCTACCCCCTGGACAAGCTGCTGCAGACCCTATCGGCCCGCTATCCTGAGGCCACTTTCGCCATCCAGGTAAGGGGCTGCGACGAACGGGGACTCAATGAACTGTACAAGTGGGGGCAATTGGACCCGGAGAAAGTGGTGCTGGTGGGCGTCGCCTGCACCCAGAACCAGGCCGACTACTGCGAATGTCCCGGCCCCTGGGCCTCGGTGATCGATGCCGGGGAGAAATGCCGGCCGGTAGTAAAGAGCCGGCGGGTGGAACGCATCGAAGCCCTGGGCGAGGCGGCGGCTTTCCAGGAATGGCTCACCGCCTTTGACCGCTGCATCAAATGCTACGGCTGCCGGGATGTCTGCCCCATGTGCTTCTGCAAGGAATGTTCTCTGGAGCACCAGGACCTCATGAGCACCGGCCAGATACCGCCGGATACCATCTTTCAACTGGTGCGGGCCATTCACATGGCCGGGCGCTGCATCGATTGCGGGCTGTGCGAAGAAAACTGCCCCGCCGACATCCCCCTGCGGGTGCTCTATAAGAAGGGCAATGCCCTGGTGAAGGAG
>PEWM01000006.1:0-6938 GCA_002779455.1 Deltaproteobacteria bacterium CG07_land_8_20_14_0_80_60_11 | reverse complement strand
CTCCAGAAGCGGGGCTCTCGCCCTGGAAGGTTCTGGGAGAGGAAGCAACCCTGGACGTCAAACCGATGTAAGTCTTTGCAAGTGACTGGGAAAGAGCGGGACGGAAGCCGTTCTATTCAGGGGCAACCAAAGCTCTTTTGACCTTTTGACCACCCCGATGGCCGTATGCGGCCAAGGGCTGGCGTTTAACGGAGAGGAGGATCAATGAACCAGGAATATTCCCCCAAGGTTGTCGGTTTTTTGTGCCGCTGGTGTTCCTATACCGGCGCCGACCTGGCGGGCGCCATGCGCCTTCAATACCCGCCTAACATCAGGATTATCATGGTGCCTTGCACCGGGCGGGTGGACATCCTCCATTTACTGCAAGCCTTCGAGGCCGGGGCGGATGCGGTCTTTGTCTCGGGATGTCATGAAGGGGACTGCCATTATGTGCGCGGCAACCTCCACGCCCGCAAGCGGGTGGAGAGGTTGAAGAAAATTCTGCAAGAGGTGGGCCTGGAGCCCGAACGGGTGGAAATGGTCCATGTGGCCGCTTCGGAGGGGCCACAATTCGCGGCCATCTGCCGGGAGATGACCGAGCGCGCCTATCGCTTAGGGCCCAATCCGGTGCGGCGGGAGGTTCGGGCCGCCTGGCTGGCCCAACGGCCGGCTGCCGGTAAGGCGGCATGAAAAGATTAACGGAAGGAGAAGAAATGAACCAGGCAGATTTTCCTAAAATACTGGGGTTTTGTTGCCGCTGGTGCTCTTATGCCGGCGCCGACCTGGCGGGCAGCATGCGCCTGCAATACCCGCCGGCAATCAGGATCATGATGGTGCCCTGCACCGGGCGGGTGGACATCCTGCACCTGCTGAAGGCCTTTGAGTTGGGGTTCGATGCGGTTTTTGTCTCCGGTTGTCATATCGGGGACTGTCATTACCTGGCAGGCAACATCCGAACGGTCAAAAGGGTTGCCAAGCTGAAAAAAGACCTGGCCGCCATGGGAATTGAGCCGGAGCGCCTGGAGATGTTCCATGTTGCCTCCGGTGAGGGTCCCAAATTTGCCACGGTCTGCCGGGAAATGTTCGCGCGGGCCCAGAAGCTGGGCCCCAACCCGGTGAAACGAGAAGCCCGAGCCGCCTGGCTGGCAAAGCAGCCGGATGCCGAGATCGCGGCTTAGAAGGAGAGCTGGATGGATTTTCGCCACACCCATACTACGTGTCCCTATTGCGGCTGCGGCTGCGGGATTTTGCTGGAAGTGCTGGATGGGAGCCTCGTCGGCTCCTTGCCGGTGAAATCCCACCCGGTGAGCCAGGGGAGCCTGTGCCTGAAGGGCTGGAACAGCCATGAGTTTGTGGAGAGCGGGCAGCGCCTGGCGCAGCCGCTGCTCCGGAAAAATGGCCGGTTAACCCCGGTGAGCTGGGATGAAGCCCTAACCGCGGCGGCCCTGGGATTGAAAGGCGTATTGGACCGGCATGGGCCGGAGGCGGTGCAGGTGTTGGCCTCCGCCAAGGCCACCAATGAAGAGAATTTCATCTTGAACAAGTTCGCCCGGGCAGTCATCGGCGCCAACAATATCGACCATTGCGCCCGCCTCTGCCACGCCTCCACCGTGGTGGCCTTGGCGTCGTCCTTCGGTTCCGGGGCCATGACCAACTCCATCGTGGACCTGGAAAACGCTAAAACCATCCTAATCATCGGCTCCAACACTACCGAGTGCCATCCCATCGCCGCTAAGTGGATCTTCCGGGCCATGGCCCAGGGGGCCAGGCTGCTGGTGGCCGATCCGCGCCGTATTCAACTAACGGACCTGGCGGACCTGGCGGTGCAGCAGCGTTTGGGGAGCGATGTGGCCCTGATTAACGGCATGATGCACCTCATCGTGAAAGAAGGCTGGCACGACAAGGCGTATGTCGCCGAACGCACTGAGGGGTTTGAGGCCCTGGCGGCCAAACTGGAGGAGTATCCTCCCGACAAAGTGGCGGCCATCACCGGGGTTTCGCCCGACAAGTTGCGGCGTCTGGCGGAGATCTACGCCACCCACAGACCCTCCGCCATTGTCTATTCCATGGGCATCACCCAGCACACCACCGGGGTGGATAACATCAAGTCCCTGGCCAACCTGGCCATGCTCACCGGCAACATCGGGGTATCCGGGGGCGGGGTGAATGCCCTGCGGGGCCAGAATAACGTCCAGGGGGCCTGCGACATGGGGGCCCTGCCCAACGTCTTTCCCGGCTATCAGCCGGTGGGGGATGAGGCGGCCAACGCCAAGTTCTCCCAGGCCTGGGGGCGGGACCTCCCCAAGCAGCCGGGACTTACCCTCACGGACATGTTCCCCGCCATCGAGGCCGGCAAGATCAAGGCCCTTTATATCGTGGGGGAGAACCCCATGGTGACCGACCCGGACCTGCACCACGTGGAAGCCGCCTTGCAGAAACTGGAGGTATTTATTGCTCAGGATATTTTCCTGTCCCAGACGGCGAAGCTGGCTCAGGTGGTGCTGCCCGGGGTTTCCTTCGCCGAGAAAGACGGCACCTTCACCAATACCGAGCGGCGGGTGCTGAGGGTGCGCCAGGCCATCCAGCCGGTAGGTGAATCCCGGCAGGATTGGCAGATTACCCAGGATCTGGCGGCGCGCCTGGGATACCCGATGAAGTACTCCTCTCCCGAGGAAATCTTTGAAGAAATCCGCCGTCTCACCCCCAGCTACGCCGGCATGACCTATGACCGGCTGTCAGTTCAGGGATTGCAATGGCCCTGTCCCACTCTGGAACATCCCGGTACGCCGTATCTGCACAAAGACCGTTTTACCCGGGGTAAGGGCCTGTTTCAGGCCATCGACTATAAGCCGCCGGCCGAAGTGGAAGATGGGGAATATCCGCTGCTCCTCAGCACCGGGCGTTCTTTCGCCCATTTCCATTCCGGCACCATGACCCGGGTCTCTCCCTCCCTGCATCATGAGGTGAAGACGGGTTACGTCGAAATCAACCCCGAAGACGCCGAGAGGATGGGAGTGGAAGATGGGGAACCGGTTCGGGTCAGTTCTCGCCGGGGGGAGATTCGGATTCCGGTCAAGATCAGCCACCGGGTGGACCGGGGCGTGGTCTTCATCCCGTTTCACTTTGCCGAGTGTGCCGCCAACGTTCTCACCAACCCGGCCCTGGACCCCGTGGCCAGGATTCCGGAGTTCAAGGTCTGCGCCGTGAAGGTGGAAAAATTGGCGGCATGAATTGAGGTGGATAATCAGGCTAATAACTTAATAACAATATCCGCAAGTTAACCAGCAAACCAGTAAGGAGGAAATAGCTTATGGAACCTCTGGATATTAGCAATCTGGCCGAAAGGCGACAGAAGAGCATCTTCGCCGGCCTGTTTACTGACGCCCATGTCAACGCCTGCTTCACCTGCGGCACCTGTTCGGGGGGCTGTCCCTTGACCGGCATGGAGAGCACCAAAGACGAGGGTTTGGACGCCCGCAAGGCCATCCGCATGGCCGTCTTTGGGATGGACCAGGAGCTTATCGACTCCCGCTTCGTGTGGATCTGCACCACCTGCCAGCGCTGCGAAATCGGCTGCCCCATGGGCGTCAAGCTGGTCAAGGTGTGGATGGCGGCCAAGGCGGCCCGGCCCCGGGACAAGGTTCCCGGAGTCCTTCACAAGGGGGTGGATATGGTCCTCAAGACCGGCAACAACATGGGCATTCCCGAGGATGACTACGTCACCTTGCTGGAGGAATTGGGCGAGGAACTGGCGGAAGAATGTTGCCCCGGTTTTGTCACCCCGGTGGAAAAAGTGGGGGCGGAGTACCTCCACTTCCAGAACTCCAAGGAGGCCTACGCCGAACCCGACGACATGAAGTGGTGGTGGAAGATTTTCTATGCCGCCAAGGCCGACTGGACCACGTCTTCCAAAAACTGGGAATCGGTGGACTGGGGCATCTTTACCGCCAACATGGAGGCCAGCAAAGAGATTGCCCGGCGCAAGGTGGAGAACATGAAGCGTCTCCAGGCCAAAACTTTTATCTTGCCCGACTGCGGCGGCGCCTCCTACGGTACCCGCCTGAACCTCGAGAAATACTTCAAGCACGAGTTCGGCCCCGAGACCGGCCATAACTACGTCTATTTCTACGATGTGCTGCTTAAGTGGCTGGAGGAAGGCCGCATCAAGGTGGATAAGTCGGTGCATGAAGGCCGCATCGTCACCTGGCACGACTCCTGTAAACACGGCCGCTCGGCCTATTTGGCCTTCGGCGACGACTCCAACTTCGACAAGGCCCGGAAGATTATCTCCTACTGTATTGATATGCAGAACTTCCGGGAAATGCCCCACAACCGCTTGAATAGCTACTGCTGCGGCGCCGGCTCGGGCAACTGGCCGGGCCCCTTCGAAAAAGAAAAGACTGAACACGGCGGCTTCAAGGCCCGAGACATCCAGGCCACCGGCGCGGACCTGGTCATCGCCGGCTGCTCCAACTGCCGGGACCAGATCATGAAGAACCTGAAGCCCAAGTACAAACTGGACATCGAAGTGAAGTACATCTGGGAGATGATCGCTGATGCCCTGATTTTGGAAGCGTAAACCTGACCAAAGGGGGGCTGGGGAAGTACCATCCCCCCCACCAAACATCAGAGGAGACCGATTTTATGACGACCCCCTATGACGAGATGTGGGAGAAATTGAACCTGGACCTTACGGCCCATGAGGGGCTGCTACAAGTTTTGGGCAAGTTTTACGGAGACATCTATCTGACCCAGGAAGGCCGCCTCAAGGGCATGGAATATCTGGATTTCGTCCTCTCCGAGGTCCACGGCCTGCGCATCAAGGAGATCCAGGCGGCCAAGGCCCAGGGGCGCAAGGTTATCGGCACTTTTTGCGTCTTCGTGCCGGAGGAACTGGTGCTGGCGGCGGAGGCTGTGTGTGTGGGGCTCTGCGCCGGGGCCGAAATCGGCAAGGAGGCGGCGGAGAAGATTCTGCCCCGGAACACCTGCGCCCTGATAAAATCCTTTGTGGGCTTCAAGCTCTCCCGCCTCTGCCCCTACATCGAGTCCTGCGACCTGGTGGTGGGGGAGACCACCTGCGACGGCAAGAAGAAAGCCTACGAAATCTTCGAGGAGTACGCCCCGGTCTACGTCATGGAAATCCCCCAGATGAAGCAGGCCTGCGACCGGGAGTTGTGGAAGGCGGAAGTCCGGCGCTTTAAAGAGAGAATCGAAGCGATTACCGGCAAAGAGATCACCGCGGCCAGACTCA
Organism: Deltaproteobacteria bacterium CG07_land_8_20_14_0_80_60_11; assembly: GCA_002779455.1. Lineage (GTDB taxonomy): Bacteria > Desulfobacterota > Desulfobaccia > Desulfobaccales > 0-14-0-80-60-11 > 0-14-0-80-60-11. The sequence goes on along the minus strand of PEWM01000006.1, from coordinate 1,708 downwards.
AGGAGGCCATCAAGCTGGTGAATCGCCGGCGGCGGGTGCTGCAGCGCTTGAATCGGCTCCGGGCCGCGGTCCCCACCCCCATCTCCGGGCGGGACGTGCTGCTCATTAACCAGATCAGCTTCTATGACGACCCGGTCCGGTTCACCGCCAAGATCGGCGAGCTGTGCGATGAACTGGAAAAGCGGGTCAAGGCCGGAGAAGGCGTCATACCCGCGGAGACCCCGCGGCTCATGCTATCGGGCTGCCCCATGGCGGTGCCCAACTGGAAGCTGCCCTTTATCGTGGAATCCTCCGGCGCGGTGATTGTGGGCGAAGAATCCTGCATCGGCGCCAGGAACATCCGGGACCTGGTGGATGAATCGGGTAACACCCTGGAGGAGATGCTGGACGCCCTGGTGGACCGCTATATGCGCATTGACTGCGCCTGCTTCACGCCTAACCAGGAGCGGCTTCACAACGTCGTTGCCATGGCGCAGGAACTCAAAGTCAAAGGAGTGATCTATTTTGCCCTGAACTTCTGCCAGCCTTACGCCATCGAGGCCTTTAAGGTGAGCCAGGCCCTGGAGGCGGCGGGCATCCCCATGCTCAGCATCGAAACGGATTACAGCATGGAGGACGTCGAGCAGCTCAAGACCCGGGTGGAAGCCTTCCTGGAGATGGTGCGATGAGGGGGTTAACGCCATGATGAGTGACAGGGCCCCGGTCATTCCTCTGCACCTGCACCCGGGATTCCAGGACCGGCATAGGGTGAATGAACTGAAAACTGCGCTGCTGACGGAAACCCTGGCCTATGTCCAGGTGGCCCTGGACAATGCGGCCGGACCCGGCGGCGCCTCGCCCCGGGCGGTGAAAATCCTGGAACGGGCCTGTGCACTTTTGGACGAAGCCCGGAATCGCCTGGTGTGCGAGTTGTGGTAATGAGTGAAGCAACTGTGACGGCCAACCATGCCCTGGTGGCGGGCATTGACATCGGCTCCCGCTCCATTGAGCTGGTGCTGCTTCAGGACGGCCAGGTGGTGCACTGGGATTTGCTCCCCACCACCTTCGATCCCTTGGGCCAATGCCGGAGTCTGCTGAACCGGGTGCGGGCCGCCAGGATTGTGGCCACCGGCTACGGCAGGAAACTCCTCCTGGAAAACCTGGATCACCCCGAGATCACCGCCATCACGGAGATTCTGGCCTACGCCCTGGGGGCCCGGCGCCTGTTTCCCGGAGTGCGCACCATCCTGGACATCGGCGGCCAGGACACCAAGGCCATTGCCCTCAACATGGACGGCAAGGTGGCCAAGTTCGAAATGAATGACCGCTGCGCCGCGGGCACCGGGAAGTTCCTGGAGTTCATGGCCGTGGCCCTGCAAATGCCCCTGGAGAAATTCGGCGGCTTCGCCCTGCAAGCCGACCGGCGCATCCAGATCAGCAGCATGTGCACCGTGTTCGCGGAGAGCGAGGCCACCAGCCTCATGGCCCGGGGCGAGTCTCCGGCCAATATTGCCATGGGACTCCACCTGGCCATCGTTTCCCGCACGCTGGCCATGCTGCGCCGGGTGGGGGTGACGCCGCCGGTGCTCTTCGCCGGCGGCGTGGCCCATAACCCTTGCATGAAATCCCTCTTGGAAGAAAGCCTGGGGGCATCCGTCCTGATCCCGGACCAACCCGACCTGGTGGGCGCCCTGGGCGCGGCCCTTTATGGACAGTCGCGCATGGGCCT
>PEWM01000116.1 GCA_002779455.1 Deltaproteobacteria bacterium CG07_land_8_20_14_0_80_60_11 | reverse complement strand
GGCGCACCCTGAAAAAACATTTTTGCAACTGGCACGCCAAAGAGTTTCATTGGGCTTTTCGAACCCGCTTTTTCGTCTGTTATCCGAAGATGTTCTTTGTCGCCTTTGGGCCTTGGTATTTTATAATCGGTTAATAATTTCTCAAACTTTGGTTTACTCATTAATGAAACATGCTTTACATAGTTTTCCCAACTCTCAGGCCATCTAAGATTATTTATTAATTTCCTTGGTTGCCCGAATGGAAAATCAATTCCTCCAATCCAAGGCCCTTCATGAATTAGAAAATTCTCAAATTGTCCCCATCTTTCAAACGGAATAAAATCAGATATTGTAAGGACTTCATCTCTGAATTTACATTTAATACATGTTATTGGCTTTCTTGTGCATGGAACGCTGGTAAAATCGATCCCATAAACTCTCATTATTATTTTACCCATCCGGATAATTACTTACATCAGATGCTATCTTGTTTTGCCAGCGATTCCATGATTTCCAAAACTTCCCCTTCGGTGAGATCATACCAGTTTTCATAGGCGTCGGCCACGGCAAAGGAAAAGCCGCCCCGGACATTGAGGCAGTAAAGCTCATCCACCAGGGGCAGCAATTCCCAGATGGTGCGTTCGGACCCGGTGGGCACGGCGACGATGAGCCGGCCGGCCCCCTGGGTCTTCAAGAACTGGAGCGCCGCCCGCATGGTGTAGCCCGAAGCCAGGCCGTCATCCACTACCAGGGCCGCCTGGCCGTTCAGGCGGGCATAGGGCTTGCCGCCCCTGAGGCGCTCTTCCCGCTGTTGGATGACCGCGGCGGTCTTCTGGATTTGGCCCTCGATCTCTTTGGGGGACAGGGGCAGGCGGCGCAGCAGGTCTTCGTTAAGGATGGCCTGCCCGGCGGGATCGAGGGCGCCGAAGCCGGCCTCCGTGGTCCAGGGGAGCTGGATTTTGCGGACAATGATGAGGTCCAGGGGAATCAACCGGGCGCGGGCGATCTCCGCCGCCACCGGCACGCCCCCGGCCGGAATGGCAAACAGGTGAATCTCCTGGCCACGATACCCGCTGAGGTGGGCGGCCAACTGCTGGCCGGCGCTGGTCCGATCAACAAAGACGTGGAGGCGATCCCTTAAGGCCGGGTCTTCGATGAGGTTTCCCATTGGTGAATAAAATCCTCTTCCAGGGCGGCAACGCGGCGGTGAAACTCGGCCTGGGAGAGACATGCCCCGGTCAGTCCTCCCTTGAAGCTGATTTCCGAAAGATAAGGACGGCCACCCCGGGGATCCAGGAGCAGGTCCAGGATAGCATAGGGAAACCTTCCCCGGGCCATCACTTCCCGGCAAAAATGCTGCTGTTCCGGGGTGAGGGCGGCGGGTTGGGATGATCCCCCCTGAAAGAGATTCTTGCGAAAGCTGTGGGGGTTGACCCGTTCGTAGGCCTCGACGTAGCCGGCCAGCGCCACTACCCTCAAGTCCCGGGCGCCGGGCACCAAAGGCTGCACCACCAGGGGGTAAGTGAGCCCCTGGAGGCCCGCCAGGCTGTAGAGGGTTTCCAGGGAGGGCCAGAGACTGACCCCCAGGCCCAGGTGGGCCCGGTCCCGCTTGGCGACCACCGCCTCTCGGGCCTGAAATTCGGGGAGTTGCGCGGCCAGGTCCGCCAGGGAGTAGGCTACAAAAGTCCCGGGCACCATGTATGCCCCCAGGACTTCGGCCTGGGCCACCTTGGCGCGGCCGAGAAGTTGAGCCAAAACCGGGGGGAAGAAGGCGACGCCGCGCTCCGCCAGGTCCAGGACCTTGATCTCTTCGCCCGGCCGCAAGGCCAGGACGCCGATGATCACGTCTCCGGAACCCAGCTGCCGGTAGTGGCGGCGAAAATCAGTGATAGTACGAATCAACAAGGGTTTCTGCGACATTATTCTGACTGGCAGGTCTGATCGGGTTAGCCTTTTGGTATGAGGCCAGAGTTTGATTCATCAGGCTTAACATCTTTTTTGCCGATTTTTTGGACACATAGATATCGTAATAATCCACCTGGGCGATCCGGCGCCACTCCCGGTTGATCAGGGCCGGAGGATAGACCTGCTTGAAGACGCACTTGCCAAACCTTCCCAGAATCAGGATGTCGGCCCCCACCCGGTTGAATTCGTAAGGTCGCTTCCGGGGGTTGAGCAGCACCACCCGGTCCGGCGTTGACTCCACAAAGAAATACGACGGCATGAGATGGATGCGGTGGTCGTCGTCCAGGAAGGCCAGTTCGTATTCCGGGGTTTCGATGAGGCAGCTGGCGGGCACATGGGTGCGAAGATACTGCACCAGACGCGTGGGGGCTGAACCCTGGCAGACCAGAGTCTGTTTGAAGAAATCCAGGCCGCCGACGGGGGAAAACAAGACCAGAAAGGTGGCGATGATACCCGGCGCCAACCAGCGGGGCAGAGGCGTGAAAACCCTGGAAGTCAACCGGGTCGCAACTTTGCCGAGAAAATAGGCCGCCAACGGGCAGGCCAGGAAGAGACCCGGCAGGGCAAAGCGGTGCCAGTAAACCGCGGTGAGGTAAACCCCGCTCCAGAGGAAGAAGTTCCAGATCCACAACTTAACCCCGGGAGATGGGGTCTCTTTCTTCCAGATCCAACCGGCCCCCAGGCATCCGAGCCAGAAAAGGGGGTTCTGCACCAGCATCAGGAGACTCTCCGGGTAGATGCGGCCGATGGTGAGGGGCGTGAAGAACTCGTGGCACAGGAGTCTTTTCTGCTCCAGGAAATGGACGATGGCCCCGGTCAGGCTCCCCAGAATCACTGCCTTGAGCGCCAGATAGGCCAGGGGCGGGAGGGCCGCACCGGCGCTGAAGGCCAGGACGCTCCTGGCCAGACGCCGCTGGTCGCGCCAATGCTGCTGGGCCAGGAGCACCAGGGGCGGCAGGCAGGCCAGGCCGTAGAACTCCTTGGCATTGAAGGCCACCCCCAAAAATATCCCCCCCAAAAAGAGTGGCCAGAGGGCGCGGGACTCAAGACCCCGGATGAGAAAGTAGGTGGCGCAGAGAAAAAGCCCCAGGGCGGGAATATCCCCCAACACCGAGCGGCCCCAGTAAAGAACATCAGTCCCCAGAAAGGCCAGGGCCACGGCCAGGAGCGCCGTGACGGGCCCCCAGAGGCGCCGGGCCCCCAGAAACAGGGCCAGGAAGGTGAAAACCAGGTAGGCCCCGGCCACCAGCCGTCCTGAGAGCAGGCTCACCCCAAACAGCTTGTAGGCCAGGGCCACGGGCAAGATCACCGCTGGCCCGGCGCTGATCCGAAAATCCAAATCGACCAGCTGATTAGGACTTTGCACCGTAAAGGCGTAGCGGCCATGCTGCACCAGATTGGCGGCAGCTTCGGAAAAGATGGCTTCATCCCACCAGATGGTGGGATAATTCGCCAGGTTATAGAAGCTGCCGATCAGAATCAGGACGCCCAGCAGCACGCCAGACCCAAAGACCAGACCTGCAGGCTCGGGAGATTCACCCTGGAGCTTCACGGTCCGTCATCGCCTCATTACGAATAAATTTGCATGGCAGCGAACCTTCCTGGTTTCTGCCTACCCCGGCTTCCTCAGTGCATTCAGTCAGACCATCAACTGCCCGGATTGGTTAAAACTCCTTCACTCCAGGCAGCCGGCGGGAATCCCTGCACGCTATCCTCAGGCCCGGGGCATAGAAAAGCCTGCCCCATTATAGGGCAGGCTTCTCTTGACCACAAAGTAAATTATGCAGGTTGTTAACAAAAATGCTGATAATTACAACCCGGCAATGTTCCGGTGGAGTTCCTTGGTCTTTTCCATCCGGGCGGCATCCCGCTCCGCCACCAGGGCCGCCAGGCGGTCCTGAATCTTCTGAAAAAAGGGACCGTTAATGTCATCGCCGCGCATGTGAGCATCGATGAGCTGCCGGTAACAGCTAATCATGCGGGAGATCATGGCGACGGCATACTCCCGGCCCTGGACCTTGACGGTCGCCAGCCCCAGATCCAGGTAGGCCTTCAACTCATCCCCCAGGATACCGAAGGCCACGTTAGGATGCTCCCGGATGCGCGCGTTGATGGCCTCAATCTTAGCCAGCGGCTGACCCCGCTTGAGCAACAGCTTGCGGCGCTGCTCGTCGGTCAAGAGGCACAGCCGGAAACAGCTGCCGCTCCGGTCGGGCCAGCCTTCGTATTCCACGATCTCGTTGCCTTCTTCATCCCGATAGACCTTGCGGATGTAAGAGTCGGCAATGAGTTCATGAAAAATGCAGTTTCCCACCCCGCCGATGCAGCGGTTGCCGTGAATCAGGATTTCGGTCTTGAGCCCCAACTCGTCGGCTTCCCGTTTGAACCGGGCCAGCTTGGCCACCGTGTTGATTTCCGTGGAAGTCACCAACTGAGTGGCCCCGTAGGACTTAAACCGGGCCATGTCTTCCTGGGTCTGGATGTTGCAGCCCACGCTGGCGTGGATGACCAGTTCCGGGAAACGCTGATGGATCTCCTGCATCACCACCGGGGTTTTGACGATCACCCCTTCGATGCCGAAGTGGGCGTACTTTTCAACCTTCTGCACCACCAGGGGTAATTTTTCCGGCAGGATCTCGGCGTTGAGGGCTACCCGGACCTTTCCCTGGTAGCCGGCGGCAATGCGGACTGCTTCCCCGATCTGACTGTCTTCCAGTTCCCAAACACACTTCCGGCGACTGAAGCCTTTGGCCCCAACATAAACGGCATTGGCGCCGTTCTGAAAAACCCCCTCCACCATTTCCAGGCTGCCGCCTGGAGCTAACAGTTCATTAATCATGTTCTCACCACACCTCCCTGAGCCTTTGCCACGAAAGGTTCCTCAGCTCTGCGAATTCCTTACGCCAGTGCCTGTGGTAACCCCCAGGAGTGGTGGGTTCCTGCCTCGCGCCTATTCACTGCCTGATTTCCGATAGTTAGCGGATTCGGCAGAAAATCTGATGCTGATAATTCTCCTCTGTTAATATTTTATGCCCTAAGCAGGTTTATTTCAATAACAATAGCAAAATATTTATGCCCATCTTCGCAATTAAATTGACCGCCCAAACCTTCCCCTAAGGACCGGAATTGTTAAAGATGCCCCAGCCCCGCGGCGCAGGCAGGAGGCCGGTCCCCTAACCGGTTAGCCCCGGAGATAAGAGATGGCGAAGGCGAAACAGAGCCCGATCTCCACGGCCCAGGTGAGCGTGTAAATCAAGAGCTCCATCCTGGAGCCGTAGTCTTCCTCCAGCAAAATGCGATTGGGACCCCTCAGGATATCCCAGGACTGGATTGGTTTTTCTGCCGTCATGATCGTTCCCTCTCTAAATGAAGTCAGCCAGAAGCGCCGCCACGGGCCGCTCTGGGTGTTGCCGCACCAGGGGACCAGCCTTCAGCACCGGATGACCCTCTTCCAGCGTGGGCCGGGAGCGGCGGTAGATCACCCCGATGGGGATGCGGTCCCCCCACTCCTTGGCCTTTTGATAAGCCCAAAGTTCGTTCTCCGGGTCGTAGTCCGGCTCTGCCTCCACGTCATAGACCCGTTGTTCATACCATTGGTAAGTATTGATCTTATTGAAAGTCACGCACGGTTGCAACACTTCCAGCAAGGCAAACCCTTTATGGGTCAGGGCCTGTTTGTACAGGCCGGTGAGGTGCTCGCCGCGGCCGGCAAACCCCCGGCCCAGCCAGGATGCGTCCTGGGCCACGGCGATGGCCAGGGCGTGCAGCGGCGGATAGGGCGCCCCGTGCGGCTGCAATAAGGTTTTAAAGCCCTGGTCGGTGGTGGGTGAGGCCTGGCCCTTGGTCAGGGCGTAGATCTGGTTGTTGTGCACCACCAGGGTGAGGCCGGGGTTCTTCCGCAACGCCGCCAGCAGGTGGTTGCCCCCTTCACCGTAGCAGTCGCCGTCCCCGGCCGTCGCCACCACTTTGAGCCCGTGGTTGGCCAGGCGGATACCGGTGGCCACCGGCAGGGTGCGGCCATGAATCCCGTTAATCATGTTGCACCTGAGATAGTGGGGGAATTTCCCCGACTGGCCGATACCCGAGACCATGGCGATCTCCTCCGGCCGAATCGAAAGCTCCGCCAGGGCCTGCTTGAAGGCCTTGAGCATGCCGAAATTGCCGCAGCCCGGGCACCAGGCCGACTCAATTCCCTGATATAAGTCCAGCGGCAGCATGACCACCTCCTCAGGCGTGCCCGGCGAGAGCCCGGAGAATATACTCCGGGGTCAACGGCGCCCCGTCATACTTGAGCACCAGGTGATCCGCCGCGATCCCCGTCTCCTGGCGCAGCAGGCGGTTAAACTGGCCGGTGGCGTTCATCTCCACCATCACCAGCTTCTGCGGGCGCCCCAGAAACCTGGCCACCGCCTGGGCCGGAAACGGCCACAGTTCGCTGAAATGCACCAGGCGGGCCGGAGTGGACCCGGCGTTGAGGCGGGCCACCGCTTCGGCGACCGGACCCAGGCTGGAACCCCAGCAGGCCAGGGTCAGGGGGGCGTCGTCCGGGCCATTGGTGGTGATGCCATCCAACTCCTGGGCCAGCCCCGCCAGCTTGCGCAGGCGCTTGTCATGCATCCTGACCCGCATCGCCAGGTCCTCGGTGAGGTGGCCGTCAGGCGTGTGTTCATCGGAATCGGCCACCACCACCGGGCCGAAGCCGGGCAGGCGCCGGGGCGAGATGCCGCTGGCGGTCAGGGCATAGCGATTGTAAACGCCGTCAACCGGGCCGGTGTCAATGGCCCGCTCGATGGCAACGTCCCTGGGGAAGTCTCCTTGCTCCTGGGTGAAATTGGTGTCCCCGAAATATTGATCCGTGACGACGATCACCGGCAGCTGGTAGCGGTCGGCCAGGTTAAAGGCCCGGGCCATCAGGGCGAATCCCTGGGCCGCATTTCCCGGGGCCAGCACCGCCCGGGGAAAGTCCCCCTGCCCGGCGGAGAGCAAAAAACTGAGGTCGCCCTGCTCCGTGCGGGTGGGCAGGCCGGTGCTGGGGCCGGGGCGCTGGGACTCCAGGAGGACCAGGGGGGTTTCGGCGCACCCCGCCAGGCCCAGGGCTTCCACCATCAGGGCGAAGCCGCCGCCGGAGGAGCCGGTCATGGCCCGGACCCCGGCGAAGGAGGCGCCGATGGCCATATTGATGGCGGCGATCTCGTCTTCCGCCTGCTCCACCACCACCCCCCAGGTCTCGGCCCGCTGGCCGATGGCGTTCAAGACGCTGCTCCAGGGAGTCATGGGATAACCGCTGATAAATTGCAGCCCCGCGGCCAGGGCCCCCAGGGCGATGGCTTCATGGCCGCTGAGCAGGACCCGGGGCTGGGCGGGGGCGGTGATCCCCGCCAGGGAATGGCGGTTGCCCGCGGCCGCTCCCAGTCTGTAGCCTGCGGCGGCGGCCTTGTGGTTCCAGCCCACCACTTCGGCGCCCTTGGCCCCAAAGGCCTCCAGCAGCATCGCCATCAGGGGTTCCAGCGGCGCCTTGAGCAGCCCCAGGATGGCCCCGGAGGCCCCGGCATTGATGGCCACTTCGGCGGCCTTCTGCCCGGGGAGCAGGTCCCCGGCCGTCAGCGCCAGGGTGCTCACCCCCGCCGGCAATTCGCTCACCACGGCGGCGTCGTAAATGATCACGGCGTCCGGCGGCAGTTCGTCCCGGTGGCGGGAGATAGTTTCCTGGTTCAGGGCCACTAAGAGGTCGATGCCTTCCCGGGAAGATACCAAAGGTTGATCCGAGACGCGGATGCGGTTAAAGAGATGGCCGCCCCGGATGCGGGACTGGTAGTCCTGGACGAACAGGACCTGGCGCCCCTGCCGCACCAGGATTTTGGCCAGGAGACCCGTTATGGTGTGGACTCCCTGGCCCGCGGCGCCGCCGATCACGATGTTCAGATCTAGGACCATAACTT
>PEWM01000017.1:2744-8072 GCA_002779455.1 Deltaproteobacteria bacterium CG07_land_8_20_14_0_80_60_11 | reverse complement strand
CTTCAGCATGCCCTGGGTCGCGGGGTCAACGGATAGTTTTTCAAAATCTAACTCAGCCATATTTATGCCTCCTTAACCTCATCCATTAGTGAACTGTATAGTTATAGACACACTATCATCTATACATGATCATGGCAAGATAAAATGGGGTCAGGCGAGGAAAAAAATGGGGTCAGGGTTGGGACAGACGCACCACCCGGAAGCCGATATAGCCGTCGGCATATTGGGGCGGGGCGGACTGGCGGGCGGCGGGGCGCAGGTCCCGGGGCCCGGAGAGCCAGGAGCCGCCCTTGAGGAGGCGTAAGACCCCGGGCTTGAACGGGCCGCCGGTGGTCAGGGGCACGTAGCGGTCCTGGCACCACTCGGAGACGTTGCCAGCCATATCGAAGAGGCCGAAGCCATTGGCGGCAAAGCTGCCCACTGGCGCGGTGAAGAAAAACCCCGTGGCTCCGGGGAGAGACGTGCGGAAATTGGCCCGAAAGACGCCGCCGGCATCCGGGGCCTGGTCCCCCCAGGGGTAGGTTTGGCCCACCAGGCCCCCTCGGGCCGCGGCCTCCCACCGGCTTTCGCTGGGGAGTTCATGGGGCGCCCCGGTAACTTTGGTCAACCACCGGCAGAAGGCCACGGCGTCGTGCCAGGTGACCCCCACCACCGGCTGGTTGGGACCATTGAGGTTTTTGTCCTTCCAGTATAGGGGTTTATCATGCCCCGTGGCCTTGAGAAACCGGCCGTACTGGGCGTTGGTGATTTCGGTGACGCTGATATAAAAGGGCTTGAGGTTGACCTTGTGGGATGGGGCTTCGTCGGCATACCGCCCCGTCTCGTTGGACGGCGACCCCACGAAGTACCACCCCCCGGGGATCAGCCGGAAACGGATGGACTGGGCCTCCAGGGTTTCCTGGGCCAGGGCGGACCAGATGGGCAGCAACAGCCAGCAAAGCAAAAGGAACAGGCATGGCGGTGGTCGCCGGTTAGTTTTGCCGCGACGATCTCGAGGCAGTTTTTCAAAACCCTTTATATGGAGCATATATAGCAAGTTTTGAGGCGATTGATAAGTTTCTGAACATAGCAGTCAACTTGCAGCGAGTGATTTTTGTAATATAATTATTTTGTAAATTTACTGTCTCTATTTTTTATGTCATAGCCTACGGCCCCTGATCCAACACCCTACTTCCCATCCATGACCGTTACAGCTTCCCAGTCGTCGGCGGGGGGGGTCTCGTGGTGCTTCTGGGCCAGGGTGAGGTAGCGCCGGCAGGCGTCGTCGCCGGGGCGCACTTTTAGGGTCCCGGTAAAGGCGTCCACGCTCTCGGCGAAGCGCTTCTCCCGGTAGAGGGCCAGGGCCTGGTGGTATAACTCCAGGAAGCGGGCCAGGTCCGGGTCCGGCTCGCCTTCTCCCAGCAACTCATGGATGCGGACCCCCTGGGCCTTGCCTTTGACCCTTACCAGGTCCATGTCCCGGAGGATGAAGCCGTTGACCAGGGATTTGGCGGTGGCGTCGCTGATGAGGATGCTGGTGCCGTAGTATTTGTTGAGCCCCTCCAGGCGGGAGGCCAGATTGACGTTGTCGCCGATGGCGGTGTAGTCGAAGAGCCGGTCGGAGCCCATGTTGCCCACGGCCACCGGGCCGGTGTTGACCCCCACCCCGACCTTCAGGGGCGGGCGGCCCTGCTCGGCCCAGGTCCGGTTCAGGGCCTCCAGGCTGGCCACCATCTCCAGGGCGGCCCGGCAAGCCAGGCGGGGATGGTCCAGCTGGATGAGCGGGGCCCCGAAGAGGGCCATGATGGCGTCGCCCATGTACTTGTCGATGGTCCCCCCCTGGTTGATGATGATGTTACTCATGGGATTGAGGAAGTCGTGGAGGAGTTTTACCAGGGCCTCGGGGTCCAGATTTTCCGACATCGTGGTGAAGCCCCGGATGTCGGTGAACAGGACAGAGATCTCCCGGCGCTCCCCTCCCAGGCGCAACTGCTCGGGGTGCTTCAGCATCTCCTGGACGACGGCGGGGGCCACGTAAGATTCAAAGGTCTTGCGGATGCGCTCCCGCTCCCGCTCCTCCGCCAGGAACCGCTGCATGGTGACCCCCAGGTAGACCAGGACAATGAGGCCCAGGGGATAGAACAGTTCCAGCTGCAGACCCTGACGGGTGAACAGAAAATAGTTAAGGCCAACATAGGCTTCGATGATGATGAGGGTGAAGATAAAGGCCCAGGCGGCGGATAACCGGGGCAGCGTCAGGCCCAGCATGACTCCCAGGGCCACCAGGACCAGCAGCATGATAACCAGGCCGAAGGGGGGGGTGCGGATGAAATTGCCGCGGAGCAGGTTGTCCATGATGGTGGCCTGCACCTCCACCCCGGGGCAGGTCCCGGAGAAAGGCGTCACCCGCAGGTCATAGATGCCCACCGCGGTGGCCCCCACGATGACGATCTTGTCCTTCAGGGCCCCGGCCGGCAGGGTGCCGTTCATGACCGCGGCGGCGGAATAGGTGGGGATGAGGGCCTCGGGGCCGAGGTAATTGATGAGCATGCGGCCATAACGGTCCACGGGCACCGACCGCCGCCCGAGGCGAATCTCATCCACCCCCCACCGGGACAGGGTGATGGCCATGGGGGCCTGTTCCTCGGCGTGGGACAGGGTCACCAGGGACATGGGGGCAAAAAACTCCCCGCCATACATGACGGTCATGGGAAACCAGCGCACGGCGCCGTCGGGATCGGGAATCATGTTGAAATAGCCGTCGCCGGCGGCGGCCTGGGTGATCTCCGGGAGATTGCGTTCGATCCCGGCGGCGCCGACCAGGTGGACCTGGGAAGGTTTGGTGTCCAGGAGCCGCACCACGTTATAGGTGGAGGCTTGGAGGAAAGGAGCCCCCATGAGCTTTTCCGCCTCAACCCCGCCGGCCTTGCCGCCCAAGCTCCGGAAAAAGAACCCGAGGATGACGGGGGAACCCTGCCCGAGGACCTTGGCCAAAAGACGGTCCACGTCGGCCCGCTTTTTCTCCACCTCCAGGAGTTTGAGGATCTCCGGCGAGCCCCCCCGCCGGGCCAGGTTATCGCTCAGATTCTTGAGGGCCTGGTACGATGCCGTTTGTTCCTTTTCGGCAAAGATGATGTCCAGGGCGATGACCCGGGGACCGGCCTGTTTCAGCCGGGTGAGCATTCGGGCCATGTCCTCCCGGGACCAGGGCCAGCGGCCCACGGCCTTCAGGCTGTCGTCGTCAATGGCCACGATGGCGACCTGTTGGCCGGGCGGGAGGGGGCCCCGGAACCGGAACTTGAGATCGTAGAGCTTGAGTTCGAAAAACTCGCAGAAGGTGGGACGCCAGATGACCAGGGCGCACATCAGCAGGGTGACGCCGACGATCCAGCGGGCGATGGGCGACTTAACGAACGCGGCCAGGCGACGTATCATGGGTGGAACCTGGGTAACTCGAAGTCATGGGCCGGTGTCCCCCAGGGCCTGCTTCCAGGATTAAAGCTAACCCTTCCTGAAAGGTACTGGCCTGGTGGGCCTGGTCCACATGGTACCGCCGCCATCATAAGGGGATATGAGAGAGAAGTAAATATTTTTAGAAGGCCCGGCGAAAATATTGCCGCAACCGGGGTGGAACGGCTCGATATCCCAAACTCATCTTCTACAGTCAAAGGCCTGATAGCATAGCTAAGTAGTTGAAAATACGTAGTCAGGAGGCGGTTTTGGGGAAAATGTGGTGCCAAAGGACAAATCCGACCATATAACCATTTGATATTGCAGCTTTTTACAAATATGACTGTTGAACTTGAGTTTAATGAACCTGGATTATGCGCCCAACTTACGGTGGATTTATATCCGATCAGTTGAACCTTGGTTAGAGGATTGAGGCCGCATCCACCGTCAGCAATAAGAAGGGGGTATATAAATAGGGTTTGAGCGCGAGCAGGCTCTCCAGAGAATTGGGGCTGTCCCAGACCAGCAAATCTATCGGCAGGGGCCAAACATTGCCTTTAATATATTCTGCCACCTCCGGGAATACTGGAGTAGTGATCACTGCCCCCCTTTGGGCGCCGGCAGCCGCGGCCTCTTCCAAGGCCCGCCCCACCAAGGTGCGGCCATCTACCTTAACCAGGGGCTTAGGAATTGCGATCCCCCCCCTGAGCCAGACGGCGGCCCCGACCGGCGGCAATGATCCCCACTTTCATGACAGCAGGCCCTCCAAATCACTTAGGCTGCTGATCTGATAGTCGGCCAAGGCTGGGTCAAAGTCAGACGGCAACGGGGCAGACATGGCGTCGTTGCGGAGCTAAATGGTCACCAGGCCCACCTGCCTGGCCGGGCGGATATCCTGATTATCGGCTTGGAGATGAGCATAGTTTTAGGGTGATTTTGCCTGCGGCCGTGCCCTGCTCAGCCTGCTGCAAGGCAAAGGCAATCTGCTGGTCGGTAAACCTGGACCGCTTCATCAAGAATATCCTCCTCCTTTTCATGGGTGGCCCCGGAATTAATCCCGGCCTACTCCGGTTCATCGGCCCAAAGGATGCAGTTGACCGGGCAGGCGTCCACCGCCGCCTGGATCTTGGCCGCCGGCGCCCCCGAGGGGTTCATGACCTGGGCGAACCCCAGGCTGTCGTTCACCGTAAAGACCTCGGGGCAGATTTCTTCGCAGGCGCCGCAGGCGATGCAGTCATCTTCCGCCACGTAAGGCACATGGTCCGCCAATATTTTATACTCCCTGTCTGTTGTTCTCGCACGGGTTAAGCAGCATTTTGATCATCAGCCGTTGGCGGTTTCCTGGAGCGCCATCTCGACCCGGAAGGTCCCGCCCTCGATATCTTTCCGCAGGGCAAAGCCCAGGCGCTTCACCATCTCCAGCATCGGCTGGTTCTGGGCCAGGACGTCGCCGGTGAGGAGTTTCACCCCCTGCTCCCGGGCAATCTCGGTGATCCGTTCCACCAGCTTGGGGCCCAGACCTTTGCCCTGCCAGGGGTCGGCCACGATTACGGCGAATTCGGCGGTGGACCGGTCCGCCGCCATTACCATGCGGCTCACTCCCATCATGATCTCGGGACCCGGCGGCAGGCCGATGGCCATCAGGCCCAGTTCCCGGTCGTAATCGTTCTGGGTGAAGCGGATGAGCATTTCATGGGTCCACTTCTTGATCAGTTTGAAGTAGCGGAAATAAATGGTTTCTTCCGAACATTTGCCGAGAAAGTCGGACACCAGGGGTTCGTCTTCGGGTTTCATGGGCCGCAACAGCACCGGGGTGCCGTCCCGGAGCAGCCAGTCGCTCTCGTACTGGTTGGGATAGGGGGCGATGATGAGATGGCGGGGGGCCGGCACCGTAGTGGG
>PEWM01000017.1:0-2736 GCA_002779455.1 Deltaproteobacteria bacterium CG07_land_8_20_14_0_80_60_11 | reverse complement strand
TCAGGCGGGCATCCACTGCCACAAATCCCCCCTTGACGGCCAGGAGGGGGTTGACATCCAGCTCCACGATCTCCGGGAAATCAGTGACCAGTTGGGAAATCCGCACCAGGATCTCGGCCAGCTGATCCAGGTTGGAGGGCGGAACGTTGCGGTAGCCCCCCAGCACCCGGGACACCCGGGTTTTTTCGATCAACCGCCGGGCCAGGAGCAGGTTCAAGGGGGGCAGATCCACGGCCGGGTCCTCCAGGACCTCGGTGAATAACCCGCCGGCCCCGAAGAGGATGAGGGGGCCGAAATCCGGGTCCCGTTTGCTGCCGACGATCAGTTCGCAGATGGCTTGCTGCTCCTGGGTCTGGACCGTCACCCCCAAGAGGTTGGCCTCGGGTTTGGCGGCCTTGACCGCGGTGAGGATTTCTTCGAACGCGGCCATCACTTCCCTCTCGTCATGGAGATTGAAGCGCATCCCGTCCACCTCGGACTTGTGGCTGACCTCCGGGGAATTTATTTTCAGGGCCACCGGAAAGCCGAGCATCAATGCCACCTTGGCGGCGTCAGCGGCGGAGGACGCCGCCACCGTGGGGTTCACCGGGATGCCGTAGGCGCTCAAAATGGCCTTGGATTCCAGTTCCGTCAGCCCGCCCCCCTGGCGCTCCAGGCGCTGCGCCAAAAAGGTGCGGGCCTGCCGGGTATTGACGCTCAGCTCCTGGGTCAGCCGGGGCGGGGTGTCCTGCAGGAGCTCCAGGTGACGGGAGTAGACATACATCTCCATGAAGGTGTCCACCGCCTGCTCCGGGGTCTCAAAGGTGGGGATGCCGGCGGCATTGAGAATCTGGACCCCCTCCTCCACGTCATCGCCCCCCATCCACACCGCAAAGACCGGCCGGCCTTGGCCCTGGATCTCGGGCGCCAGGGCCTGGGCCACCCCCGTGGGATCGGTCATGGCCTGGGGGGACAAAATGATCACCAGGCCCGAGAGTTCCGGGGCCGCCATGGCCACCTGCACCGCCCAGAGATAGCGTTCCGGCGGAGCGTCCCCCAGGATGTCGATGGGATTTCCCCGGCTCCAGTAAGGCGGCAAGAATTCATCCAACTGCTCCAGGGTTTCCGGGGACAGGGTCGCGGACTCCATATGCCAGCGCCCCAGGGCGTCCACCGCCATGATCCCCGGGCCGCCGGCATTGGTGATAATCCCCAGGTTGGCGCCGGCGGGACGCTTCACCTTCCCCAGGGCCTCGGCGCAGTCGAAGAGCTGGCCGATGGTGTCCACCCGGATGATCCCGGCCCGCCGGAAGGCGGCATTGTAGGCCCGGTCGGCCCCGGCCATGGCCCCGGCCCGGCTGCGCCCGGCTTTAATGATGATGATGGGTTTGACCCGGGACACGGAGCGGGCCGCGCTCATAAACTTGCGGTGTTGGGTCAGGTTCTCCATGTAGATAACGATGCTCCTGGCCTTCTCTTCGTTGCCCAGGTAATCGATCAGGTCGCCGAAATCCACGTCGGCCATGGACCCCAGGCTGATGAAGTGGCTGAAGCCGATCTTTTTGGGGATGGCCCACCCGAGGATGGAGCTGCACAGGGCGCCGCTCTGGGAGATGAAGGCCAGGTTGCCCGGTTGGGCGCAATGGGGCGCAAAGCTGGCGTGTAACTTGGACGATGGGCAGAAGATACCCAGGCAGTTGGGCCCCAGGTAGCGGATCCCGGCTTTTTGAGCCTCCTCATGGATGGCGGCTTCGACCTCCTGGCCCCGCAATCCCACTTCCTTGCCGCCGGCGGAAATGATGATGGCGGCGCCAATGCCGGCCTGGGCGCACTCCCGCATGGCTTCAGGCACATCCTTAATGGGAATGGCAATGATGGCCAGATCGATGGGCTGCTTGACGTCCGTGACCCGCGGATAGGCAGGCAGCCCCTGGATTTCCTGATATTTGCGGTTAACCGGGTAAATCTTGCCCGGAAAGCCATCCCGGAAGAGATTGCGCACCAGGGCCTGCCCGATAGTCTTATCCTTCTCGCTGGCGCCGATCACCGCCACCGCCTCCGGTTTGAAAAATAAATCCAGGGAAGACTTGCGCATGGGGCTATCCTTTGTCGTCCGGCAGGGCCAAGGGCAAGATTTGGCGCCGGCCCCGGGGCGGTTGGCCGCCGCCATAAAAGACGGTCACCCGGTGGCGCCGAGAGCCGGTGCGCCCCCGGCCGTATCGGCATAGGGCCGGGGAAACCCGGTGGGGCAAGGTCTCCCAATCCTTCCGGGACCCGGTGGCGCCGCCGCCTGCTTCTCCTATCAGAATAAGATAATGCAGAAAATCCGTTTGGCAAAGGGGCGCCACGGATTGTCCCGGCGGCGGCCAGGCATAAAGCACCACCTCCGGCCGCAACTCCCGGGCCGCGGTGAGGGCGTCGGCCCGCTCCACCCCGGGATAGACCGGGAGCCCCGAGACGAACTCGCCGTCGCCTCGGTCCACGGCCCGGAACCTGATGCCGGCGGCAGCGCAACCGGGGGCCAGGGCCGCGGTGAGGTAGCCCCGGCCGGCCCCCGCCTCCAGGAGCCGGGTCACCCCCAAGAATTTAAGGTAGCGCATCAGGCCCGGCACCCACTCCCGAGACGGGAAGAAATAGACCCCGGTGGCCCGGGACAGGGCCATGAGCCAGGTCACCTCGTCGGGGACCCCCGCGGCAAGCTCCCGCCAGCGGGCCTCGGGGAGGAGATACGCCAGGGGGCCTTCCCCCGGGCCCGGC
>PEWM01000048.1 GCA_002779455.1 Deltaproteobacteria bacterium CG07_land_8_20_14_0_80_60_11 | reverse complement strand
ACGGGCCAGGGCATCGGCCACCACCGTAGTGTAGGCGTGGCCGATGTGGGGCTCGGCGTTGACGTAATAGATGGGCGTGGTGAGGTAAAAAGACATGTTTTCGGTTTTCGGTTTTCGGTTTTCGGTCAAGATTCTGAGTTCTTCCTTTTCGCTTTTATCGTTCGGCTATCTTCACCGGATGACCGTCAGGCGGCCTAAAATGCAACTAAATGAATTAACAAAGGTTTTTTCCGGAAACCGGAAACCGAAAACCGAAAACCCTCATTTCGCCTCCAGGTCCTTAATCCGTTCCAGCGTCTTCTGGAGCAGAGGCGCGTCGGCGTCGGGGTCGCCGGTGTTCAGAAAGTGCCGGTAGGCGGCCAGGGCCTCGTACTTGTGGCCCAGTTTTTCCAGGGCCTGCCCGCGGCTATAGTAGGCCCGGGCATAGTCGGCCTTGAGCCCGATCACCTTATCGGCGTCGGCCAGGGCCGGCTCGGGTTTATCCAGGGCCAGGTAGGCCAGGCTGCGGTTGTGCAGGATCTCCGGCGCCTGGGGGTGCAGTTTCAGGGCCCGGTTATAATCCTTGAGAGCCTCCTGAGCCTTTTTCATATCCAGGTAGGTGTTGCCCCGGTTGTAGTAGATCTGCCAGTCCTGAGGCGCGAATCTGGCGGCCTGGGTGTAGTCCGCCAGGGCCTTGTCGAACACCTCCTGGCGGCTGTAGGCCAAGCCCCGGTTATAGAGGGCCTCGGGGGAGTTCGGGGCCAGTTCCAGGGCCTGGTCGAAATCACCCACCGCGTCGCCCCACAGAGACAGGTTCATTTCGGCAATGCCCCGGTTGATGTAGGCCTCCGGCAGCTTCGGGTTATTCTTCAGGGCCGCGGTGAATTTCTCCACGGCCAGGGTGGGGTTCCCCTGGGTCAGGGCGGTCACGCCTTGGTCAAAAGGCTCTTGGGCGTCTGGCTCCGGCCCGGCCAGGGCATATCCCAACAGCAGACCGAGCGCGGCCAGGGCCAGCGTCATACCGAAACACACTTTCTTCATCAGCTCTGATTGCTCCATTTTTATCAGGGTGGGCACGGCCCACCATTAAGGTATCTGGAGGTTCAAAAAAAGGTGGGCAGTGCCCACCCTACATGACTTAAACGATGTTTTTGTCCCTGGCATGATGCCGCGCCGCTTCCACAAAGTCACCGTGGCTGCAATCCGGGTTGAGGCCCGGACAGGCGGTCTTGGCGTTCTCCAGTTCGTCCGGGTCCACCAGCAGGGCCGGGAGAAAAGGCCACTGGCGGCAGATAAAGGGCTTCACCGGATGCACCCGGCAGAGGCCGCCCGCCATCAAGAAGACGCAGACCCCGTCGGCCACGGTGAGGCGAGGGCCCAGGGCCGAGGCCTCCACAAAGCGGCGGCAAAACTCCGCCTCGGGGAGCGACAGCAACGCGGCCATCGCCTCCACCTCATCGGGCTTGACCATGATACCGCCGCGGCCGGCGCAGCAGTCGCCGCACTGCCGGCACTGGAACACGGTTGATTTGTCGAGGTTTACGACCATTTTTGAATAAGTTTAAGGATGGCGGGCACGAAGGCCCGCCCCACTTCAAAGATTTTTTTTCCAGAACGGCCGTCCCAGGCCGCATAGATGATGCGGCGGGCAGTGCCCGCCCTACACTTATCCTAAACTCGGTCGTCTACCCCAGTCTTTAGTCCTTGGCTGAAGGCTGATAGCTGACAGCTGACAGCTTCTTTCATAAGTTCTTCAAAGGCGGCTGGCCGGTGGATTCAATGACGCTGCGCCACAGGGGAGAGTCCAGCTCCACATCTTTGCGTTTGCCCACCGCCGCCTCGATGGGAATGTGCACGTAGTGGCTGTGCCAGCGGCTCACCAGCATGGCGGTCTTGCCGGCCATACCGGCGTGGACCGCATTCTGCCCGAGAAAGCCGCAGTAGATGCGGTCATTGTAGTTGGCCGGCCGGCTGCGGATCAGGTAGCTGGGGTCGATATACTTCAGATTAATCTCCATCTGCCGGCCCTTGAAGTAATTCTTGATTTCATCCTGGAGAAAGTGCCCGATATTTCCGGGCTTGAGATTACCCGAGGGGTCACGCTCGCGGTTCTCCTCGGTGAAATACCGTTCCCCGGCGCCCTCGGCCACCACGATAAGGGCGTGGCGCCGCTGCTGCAAGCGCCATTCCAGGTTGGCGAGCAGACCGCACTCGCCGTCCAGGTCGAAATCGGCCTCGGGGATCAGGACGTAGTTGACCTCCCGCAGGGCCAGGGTGGCGGTGGCGGCGATGAACCCGGAGAAGCGGCCCATGAGCTTTACCAGGCCGATGCCGTTGGGGGAGCCGATGGCCTCGGTGTGGGCCGCATGGATGGCTTCGGTGGCCACTTCCACCGCGGTGTCGAACCCGAAGGAGCGGCTCACCAGGGGGATGTCATTGTCGATGGTCTTGGGGATGACGATGACGCCGATGTGCAATTCCCGGCGGGCGATTTCTTGGCAGATCTCCGTGGCCGCCCGGAGTGTCCCGTCACCGCCGATGAGGAACAGGATGCGGATGTTGATGCGGTCCAGGGCGTCCACGATCTCGCCCGTGTCCTGGGGACCCCGGGAAGTGGACAAAATCGTGCCCCCGAAAATATGGATGTTGGCCACCGCCTCGGGGGTGAGGTCCATCAGGTCGTGGCCGTACCTGGGGATAAACCCTTGAAAGCCGTAGCGCACCCCGTAGATATGCCGCACCCCATAAAGGTGATAAAGCTCCAGGACGAGGGCCCGGATGACATCGTTGGTCCCGGGGCACAGGCCGCCGCAGGTAACGATGGCGCAATGCACCTTGGAAGGGTCGAAGTAGATCTGGGACCGGGGGCCGGCCAACTCCATGGCCAGGGGCTTCTCTCCCGGGGCCAGGCTCTCCAGATAGTCCAGGGAGTCATGGACCGCAACCCGGTCCGTGTCTGAGACAAAGCTCTTTTCCAGGACCCGGCCATGGCGGTCCACCATGGCATATTTCTCGATGGGGGTTTGCACCTTGGGTTCGCCCAAAGCGGGAATCGCGGTGGGAAAATCTTCAAATTTCATCAAAGCTGTCTTGCCGGTGGGCTGTTTCGTCATCGCGGCACTCCCCCATAGTAAGCATTCAGCTTTCAGCATTCAGCTTTCAGCAAAAACAAGCAGTTAAGTGATTCTGATGAAAAATGGTCGACCGTATCCCCTATCATATCTTCCTGAATTTGTTCATTAAGCTGATAGCTGAACGCTTAAGGTTTATCTTAAACCTTTCCTCCCGGTGAACTCAAGAGGCAAATTTCACCAGGTTTCGGTCATGGCCTCCATCTCATCTTTCAGTTCCCGGGCCATCAACTTTTTGATGGCCTCCTTGGGGGCGAGATTTTCATAGAGAATCTTGTAAGTGGCCGTCACCAGCGGCATCTCCACTCCCAGGCGCGCCGCCAGGAGGTAGACGGCCTGGGAAGTTTTGACCCCTTCCGCCACCATGGCCATACCGGCCAGGATCTGGTCCAGGGGGATGCCCTGGCCCAATTGTACCCCCACCTGGAAATTGCGGCTCTGGTTGCCGGTACAGGTGAGGATCAGGTCGCCCAAGCCCGCCAGGCCGGTGAGGGTTATGGGGTTGGCGCCCAGCCGCGCCCCCAGCCGGACCATTTCGGCCAGGCCCCGGGTGATGAGCGCCGCCCGGGGGTTTTCTCCCAGGCCCATGCCGGAAAGTATCCCGGTGCCGATGGCAAAGATGTTCTTCAATGCCCCCCCCAACTCCACGCCGGTGATATCGTGGGAGGTGTACACCCGGAAGTGGGGGGCGGAAAAGAGTCGCTGGATGAAGTGGGCGGTCTCCCGCTGCCGGGAGGCGGCGGTCACCGCGGTAGGCTGCTTCTGGGCCACTTCCCGGGCGAAGCTGGGGCCGGCCAGCACCGCATAAGGGATTTCCGCCCCCATTTCCTCCCGGGCCACCCCCTCCATGGTGAGGAGCGAGTCGATCTCCATGCCCTTGGTGGCGCTGAGCAATACCGCCTTGGGGGGGCAATACGGCTTCAGATCGCCTAAGGTCCGGCGGAACCCGTGGGAGGGAACCACCATCAGAACCAGCCCGGCGCCGTCCAGGGCCACCGGGAATTCCTGGGTGAAGGTGATCCGGGAAGAGAGCCGGATTCCCGGGAGAAAGGTGTGGTTGATCCGGTCCCGGCGCAGGCCCGCGCAGACGTCCGGTTCCCTGACCCAGAGGCGGACGTCCTTGCCCTTCTCGGCCAGGAGCTGCGCCAGGGTGGTGCCCCAGCTGCCGGCGCCGATCACCGCGATGGGCTTGACTTCAGGAGAGTCCAAGGTCAGCCTCGGGCTCGGGTTCGCCGTCATCACTTTTTTCCGCCACCTTGGCCAGGCTCACCACCCGCTCTTCCGCTTCCAGGTCCATGAGTTTGACTCCCTGGGTGACCCGGCCGATCAACGAGACCCCTTTGGCGATCATGCGCAAGATCTTGCCGCCGTCGGTGACCAGCATGATTTCATCGTCTTCGTTCACCTGGAGGATGGCCATGATGGGGCCGTTGCGCTTGGTGATGACCAGGCCCCGGACCCCCTGGCCCTTCCGGTGGTGCTCGGGGTATTTCTTCGGATTGGTGCGCTTGCCAAAACCCCGCTCCGTCACCGTGAGGATGGTGCCGCCGGGACGCAGCACTTCCATACCCACCACCCGGTCCTCCGGGGCCACTTCCATGCCCTTGACGCCCCGGGCGGTCCGGCCCATGTCCCGCACCTCCGCCGAGGGGAAGCGGATGATCTTGCCGTAGCGGGTGCCGATGACGATGCTCTGGTCGGGCTCGCTCAGGGCCGCGCTCACCAGCTCGTCTCCGGCGTCCAGGCTCAGGGCGATGATGCCGCCGCTCCGGGGCCGCTGGAAGTTCATCAGGTCGGTTTTCTTGACGATGCCCCGCTGGGTGGCCATCACCAGCGAGGGGCCCGGGGTGAATTCCCGCACCGGCAGGATGGTGGCCAACTTTTCACCCTCGCCAAACGGCAGCAGGTTGACGATGGCCTTACCCTGGGCCGTTGGCGACCCGATGGGAATCGCGTGGACCTTCAACCAGAACACCCGGCCCTTATTGGTGAACACCAGGAAAAAGCTGTGGGTGGAGGCGATGTAGAGCTGGGAGACGAAGTCGTTTTCCCGGGTGATCATGCCCATGCGGCCCTTGCCGCCCCGGCGCTGGCTGCGGTAGATGGTCAGGGGGGTGCGCTTGATGTAACTCCGGAGGCTGATGGTCACCACCATCTCCTCATCGGCAATGAGGTCTTCAGCGGTGAACTCCTGGGCCTGGGGCACGATTTCGGTGCGCCGGCCGTCGCCGAAGCGCTCCTTGAGCTCCGTCAACTCCTGGGCGATGAGGGCCTTGACCTGGGCCTCTTCCGCCAGGATCAGGCGCAGGCGCTGGATGGCGGCCCTGATCTCTGCGGCCTCGTTAATGATCTTCTGGCGCTCCAGGCCGGTGAGGCGCTGCAACCGCATTTCCAGGATGGCCTGGGCCTGGATCTCGGAAAGGGCGTACCGGCTCCGGGTCTCCTCCAGAGTGACCCCCGGCTGGGCCGCCAGGATGAACAGCCCGGCCATCAACTGCTGTTTGGCCTCCGGCGGATTAGCCGCGGCCCGGATCATGGCGATGACCGCATCCAGGAAGTCCAGGGCGATGAGGAAGCCCCCCAGGATGTGGGCCCGGGCCTCCGCCTGCTTCAACTCGTAGCGGGTCCGCCTCAGAATCACCTCCCGGCGGTGCTCCAGGAAATGGTGCAGCAGGTCCTTGAGACTGAGGAGCTCCGGCCGGTTGTGGACGATGGCCACCAGGTTGATGCCGAAGGTGACCTGCATGTTGGTGTGGATATACAACTGGTTCAGGATGGGTTGGGGCAGCTCATCCTTCTTGAGCATGATCGCCACCCGGAGGCCTTCCCGGTCCGATTCATCCCGGATGTCGGCAATGCCCTCCATCTTCTTGTCTTTCACCAGTTCGGCGATGCGCTCGATGAGGCGGGCCTTGTTTACCTGGTAGGGCAACTCCCGGATGATCAGGCTATCCCGGCCGCCCTTGTGCTCGACGCTCACCTTGGCCCGGAGGCGGATGAGCCCCCGGCCGGTGCGGTAGGCCTCGGCGATGCCCTCGGCCCCGTAGATAAAACCGCCGGTGGGAAAATCCGGCCCTGGGATCAAGGCCATCAGTTCGTTAAGGGAGATGTCCGGGTTCTTCAGGGTGGCGAGCAGCGCGTCGCAGACTTCGTCCAGGCTGTGGGGCGGGATGTTGGTGGCCATGCCCACCGCGATGCCCGAGGAGCCGTTGACCAGGAGGTTGGGCAGCCGCGTGGGCAAAACCAGAGGCTCTTTCAGGGAGCCGTCGTAGTTGCCCACGAAGTCCACCGTGTCCTTCTCCAAATCCTGGAGGAGCTCGTGCGCCAGCCGGGTGAGACGCACCTCGGTGTAACGCATGGCCGCAGGGGAGTCGCCGTCGATGGAGCCGAAGTTGCCCTGGCCATCCACCAGGGGATAGCGCAAGGAGAAGTCCTGGGCCATGCGCACGATGGCGTCATAGACCGCGGTGTCGCCGTGGGGATGGTATTTACCGATGACATCCCCGACGATGCGGGCGCTCTTGCGGTAGGGCCGGTTCCAGTCGTTGCCCCCTTCGCTCATGGCGAAGAGTATCCGGCGGTGCACGGGTTTGAGCCCGTCCCGCACGTCCGGTAACGCCCGGCCGATAATCACGCTCAGGGCGTATTCCAGGTAGGATTTCTTGATTTCATCTTCGATGTTGATGGGTACGGCGCGGGTTTCCGTCATAGTAAATAGGCTCGGTTGTTTGTCATTCATTTTTCCACCGCCGATTAACGCCGATGGACGCAGATTAGAAGTTGCTTACAATGCGTCTGATGTCTCTCGTTCCCAAGCCCAGCTTGGGAACGAGGGGATATTGGTAAATATCATCAACTTTCCACATCAGGCGGCAGGGGCGGTATCAATGGCCTGATCTGGTCAATCAATCGGGAGAGGTGAAGAGTGGCCACCACCCAGATTTCTTTATAATCGATGTCATCATATTCGTGTATTAAGACATTGCGTTGTGCAATGATCTTGCGCCAGGGGATTTCCGGATGCTCCTGCTTGAGGTCTTCAGAGATTCGGCGCGCTGCTTCCCCGATAATCCCTATGTTTCGTTCCACCGCAGCTTGCAACATGTCATCCTTTAGAAAATCCTCGAAGGTTTTGTCCTTAAGGAAACGTTGGACCTTTTCAGAGGCTTCCAGCATGTCAAAGAGATTTGCCGGGTCCCTCCTGCTAAGCGGCATAAACGACCTCTTTGGTCGTTAAGATGTCATAACGTCGAAACGGGTTGCGGATTGCATCCTTCTCTACCAGATCGACCTCCCGCCCAAAAATTTCGGCAAGCTCATCTAACATTTCTACCCGATTATCGAAGGTGATGCCACCATCCGGTTCGAAGCTCACCAGGACGTCTATATCACTGTCAGGGCGGAAGTCCTCCCGCAAAACCGAACCGAACAGGGCAAATTCCTTAATTTTCCACCGGCGGCAGAAGTCTTCGATCTTCGCTTTCGGGATATTAATCTTGGGTTGAGCCATAAGTGTTGCTCAAGGTTCCCACCGCCGATTAACGCGGATGGACGCAGATTAGAAGTTATTCACAATGCGTCTGATTTCCGCCTTGGGCTTGCCAAAATTAATCAGCAAACATACTGAAAGATCAATAGCTTTAAGATAATTTAGACATTGCGCCATATGCATATCATCCAGGGCTTTGGTTGCCTTTAGCTCTATAATAACCTTATCCTCAACTAATAGATCTGCGGCAAACTCGCCAACGACCACACCATCGTATCTGACCTGGATGCCATGTTGCTGTTGGACCTTCAATCCATTTTTTCGGAGTTCCAAAGTTAAAGCGTTTTCATAGACTTTTTCCAAAAAACCGCTTCCCAGCGTGTTGCTCACTTTATAAACGCAGCCAATGATCCTTTCTGTAATTCTATCCAGTTTTAATCTGTGTTCATCTACGTTCATCGGCGGTTCTATGGATTAATCGTCGTCTGATATACAAACTGGCCCTTGTCCACCTTGATGACCGTCACCCCCTTGATGGGGTTGTGGTTGGGGCCCATGGTGATGACCCCGGTGACCCC
>PEWM01000002.1 GCA_002779455.1 Deltaproteobacteria bacterium CG07_land_8_20_14_0_80_60_11 | reverse complement strand
GCAGAAAGCCTTTGCCTTCACCCCCGCCCCCGCCCCCCGAGGCGCCGGGGGCTAAAAGACGGAACTTCTTTAATGGTCTCGCGGTAATAAGTTTCGGCGAAACCGGCAGTTTCACTAAATTTCACCTATTCTTATCTAAAAAGATAGGCGGGGTCAACACCGGCGGCAACGGCGAGGGCGCAAATTCTGTTTTGGAAGCGTTCCTTGACAGCGGCAGCCGAGGCCGTCTATGATCAAGGCAACCCATGTCAGGGCGACCCGCCGGGTCGCCCCTACGATCCGAGGTTACGAGAGCCCCGGATGAAAAACAACGGGGGTTAGAGGATTTCACCGTCCATCCATGTTTTACCGGTTATCGCCTAAATTGGTGTTGCGGGGCCGCTGGCGGCCCTACCGGCCCCGGCCGGGGGAGCGCGTGCTGGTGCTGGCGACGGCCTCGGTCTTTCCGCCGAGCCATACCGCCACCCGCCTGTGCCTGGATCTCCTGCCGGAGACCCTGGCCGCGGGACCCTGCCCGCGCCTTTTGGACGTGGGCTGCGGTTCGGGGGCGCTCCTCTTGGCCGGGGTGGCCGCCGGCGCTCAGTCCGGGGTGGGGGTGGATCTCTCCGGGCGGGCGGCGGCCACCACCCGGAACAACGCCCGGGCCAATGGCCTGGACGCCTCCGTGCAGGTGATCCGGGGGTCCACGGAGTGTCTCCGGGGCGCCTTCGGGGTGATGCTGGGCAACCTGCCCTGGGAGGTCCAGATGGACAAAGTGGCGGAATTCACCCGGCTGGCGGCGCCCGACACCCGCCTGATCCTGTCGGGTTTCAAAGACACCCAGGAGGGAGAACTCCGGGCCCGCTATGAATCGGCGGGGTGGGTCCTAAAAAACCGTCTCACCCGGGATGAGTGGGTCATCGAACTCCCGCCGGAGAAGAGTTACACCTGGGTGGCCTGGCGGTTGGGGCGGCACTGAGGGTGCGCCCTGCGCACCATTTTATTCTGTCGAAAATTAGTCTTTGGCTGGTTCTTCCGAATCTTTAAGGTCTAAAGCCCCGGATTTTTTGAGGGCGGCGAGGCCGCCCTGGAGGTTGACGGCGTTTAAAAGGCTGGCGGATTCCAGTTGGCGCAGGGCTTCGTAGGAGCGGACGCCGGAGTTGCAGACTACCAGGAGGCATTTATCCGGGGGGATTTCACTGAGGCGGTCTTTGAGGGTTTCCTGGGGAATGTTGAGCCAGCGGTCTCCGAAAAGGTCCACGTAGGGGGCGGCGTTGGCGGCCCCCCGGACATCCAGGCAGATGGCGTCGTTGGCCTTATCGGTCAAGAAGCATTGCTCGAACTCGGCGACCTCGATGGTGCGGTTGTAGCCGTCCAGGATGTTTTCCAGGGTGTTGGCCACGGCGTTGACGATATCCAGGGCGGCGGCGAAGGGCGGAGCGTAGGCCACTTCCAGGTTGGAGAGGTCTTGTAAGTCGGCCTTGAAGGGGAGCAGGGCGGCGATGCAGTTGATGCGGCCCACCAGGGCGTCGCCGTTGTGGCTGATGCCCTGGGCCCCCAGGAGGCGCCGGGTTTTTTTATCCGCCACCAGGTGCAGGTACATGAGGTCCTGGGTGGGGTAGAAATGGGCCCGGTCGGCCTGGATCACCAGGGCCCCTACCGCGTCAAAGCCTTCGCGGCGGGCGGCGGCGAGATTGAGGCCGGCGCCGGCGACGGCCATCTCGAAGGTCTTTAACGTAAAGGCGCCGACGATGCCGTTGAAGGTGGCGGCGCCTCCAGCCAGGTTGGCGCCGATGACCCGACCCTGACGGTTGGCGAGGGAGCCGGAGGGGAAATAGACGGATTTGCCGGTGATGAGGTGGTGGTTGTCGATGCAGTCGCCGCCGGCGTAAATGTCGGGGTCGGAGGTCTGGAGGCGCCGGTTGACTACGATGCCGCCCCCGGGGGAGACCAGCAGGCCTGCCTGGCGGGCCAACTCAGTATTGGGGACGGCGCCCACCGCAGTGATGACCAGGTCGGCAGGTAAGATGTTCCGGCCGGTGATCACCTCCAAGGCATGGTCATCCCCGGCATGGGGCCGGATTTCCCGGACGGACTCCTCAAGGTGGAGGGTGACGCCCTTATCCCGGAGATGCTTAGCGACCATGCGGGCGAGACCGGGTTCCAGGACGCCGGGGAGGATTTGGGGGGTGACCTCCACCAGGGTGGTCTCAAGACCCCAGAGGTCGCTGACGGCCTCGGCCATTTCAACGCCGATGGCGCCGGCGCCGATGATGACGACGCGGCCCACTTCGCCCCTGGCGATCTTATCCCGGACGGCCATGGCGGCGGGGAGGCCGGCGACGCTCATGACCCCGGGGAGGTCGGCCCCGGGCACGGGCAGGGGGCGGGGGCGGCTGCCGGTGGCCAGAACCAGTTGGTCATAAGGGAGGTCTTCTTCCCGGCCGGTTACCAGATCAAGGACCCGCACCTGCTGGTTGTCGCGATCAATGGCCAGGGCCCGGGTGCGGGTCCGGACCCGGACGTCTTTGGCGTTTTCAAAAAATTCCGGGGTCCGCAGCATATGGAAGCTGGTGCTCATCAACTCCTTGATGTCGCTGAG
Organism: Deltaproteobacteria bacterium CG07_land_8_20_14_0_80_60_11; assembly: GCA_002779455.1. Classification (GTDB taxonomy): domain Bacteria; phylum Desulfobacterota; class Desulfobaccia; order Desulfobaccales; family 0-14-0-80-60-11; genus 0-14-0-80-60-11. The sequence goes on along the minus strand of PEWM01000002.1, from coordinate 5,467 downwards.
ATCCCCGGAGATATAGTAAGGGATGCCGCAGCCGCCGTAGGAGATGTATTCGCCCTGATCCACCATGGTGACCTCAAAGCCGGGGCGGAGCCGTTTCAGGCGGCAGGCCACCTTGGGACCCAGGGCCACGGCCCCGATGATGATAACGCGTTTAGATACCATACTTGTTTCCCTTCAGAGATGATCTTGAGGCGGAATAACCGCGAGCTGAGGAACCTTTCTCACGTAACAGCGCCCAGAATCAGATTATTTTCCCGGCTCATCGGACTGGTCCGGAGTTTTATGGGGGCCGTTGCAGGTCAGGGTGTCCGTCCGCCAGAGGGGCTGCATACTCGTGTCAGCGCGGCGCTGGTCGCAAGGCTCATGCCCGCAGATGGGGCACTCCGGGTCCATGCAGGGGTCGGCATGGATGAGGATATCCGCCGTCCCCTCAAAATGCTGGTTGAGGATTTTTTCCAGTTGTTTGACCTCAGCGTGGCCGGCTTCCAGGGAAAGGTCCCGGGGCAGGATGAGATGGAAGTCAATGAAGACGCGGGCGCCCGCCCGGCGGGCCCGGAGCTGATGGATGTCGATCCACATGGGGCGGCGGTTATCCGCGATGACCCGGCAGATCTCTTCTAAGAGCTCGGGGTCCGATTTGTCCATGAGCCCGGCCGCGGCCTGGTGGACCAACCGGGCCCCGGTAAAGAGGATATTGAGGCCCACCAGGATGGCCACGGCGCCGTCCAGCCAGTTCCAGCCGGTAAAATAAACGCCCACCAGACCCAGGACGACCCCAACGGTGGTGTAGACGTCGGTGAGGACGTGTTTGCCGTCGGCGATGAGGACGATGGATTTGGTGCGCCGGCCCACCATCACCAGGACCATTCCCAGGACGAGGTTCATTAGGGCGGCGCTCAGGATAAGGAGCAGGCCATTTTCCAGCCTGGGGATGGCCTGGGGGTGGAGGAGCCGGGGCCAGGCGGCGTAGAAGATCCCTAAGGCCGCCAGCACAATGAGGGCCCCTTCAAAGCCGGCGGAGAAATACTCGACCTTGCCGTGGCCGTAGGGGTGATCGGGGTCGGGGCGCTTGGCGGCGATGATGATGCTGCCTAAAGCGAAGCCGGCGGCCACCACGTTGATGATGGACTCCAGGGCATCGGAGAGGATGGCGGCGGAATCGGTGAGATAAAAGGCAATGAATTTCACGGCCATCAGGCCCGCACCGATGAGCAGGGAGGCGGAAATGGCCAGCAGGTGATTTCGGAGGTTGGTATTTTTCTGGGGGGTCACGAATTTTTTTAATAAGTGGTAATTGAACTTTGGTTTATCTGATTACTATCACATCGTCATGAAATGGAAAAGCCCCCGGATGGGGGGCCAGGATTGGCGGAAAGAAAATTTATTTGGATGCCGATGAGGATGAAGGCCGCATCGCTGCACCTGACTATTTATGCAAATGGATAAAAATGTTTTCCCGCTCAAAGGTTCCCTTCAAGAAGATTTCCTGGCGGTCTGGCGAAAAGAAGGTTTGAAGCTCGAAGTCCTCGTCGGGAAACCAATCGGTTTCGAGCACCAAGCCGGCATCCTGTTGCCGGATCATGACGTGGCCTTCGTCGGCGACTTCCAGGGGCCAGGCGAGATAGAGACTGAAGCTCAAAGAATCAGGGGAGCGGTTGATGCTGGCCTTCTTGGCCTCCCAGATTTCATACTTGGGGTCGCCAAACCCAGACAGCCAATAAAGGCTGATATAGTTCAGGCCGTCAAACATGGGAGCCTAAAGCCCTAAGATGCCGCGGCGCTTATGGCGCTTACTTGCACCTGGCGCATTTGAGGGCCATCTGGGCCATTTTGCGGCGGACGAAGGCGAGCTGGCCCTGGAGGGGGATCTCCATGGGGCAGAGGTCGTCGCAGGCCATGAGGCCGATGCAGCCGAAGACGCCTTCGTCGGTGCCCACCACGTCGAAGTATTGGGCCATGGGGCGCTCATCCCGGGGGTCGATCATGAAGCGGGCGATGCGGTTTAATAAGGCGGCGCCCATGAAGTCGGCCCGCATATTGGCGGTGGCGCAGGCGCCGATGCAGCAGCCGCACTCGATGCAACGCTCGGCATCATAAATCGCCTGGGCGGTGGGGTTGTCCATGCGCTCTTCGATGCCCTTGGGGTTGAAGACCTTGCCGGTGTGAATCCAGGCCTCGGTGCGCACATTGAGATACCGGAACCAGACGCCGGTGTCGACGGAGAGGTCGCCCACCAGTTTGAAGACCGGCAGGGGCATGAGCGTGATCTTGCCCGGCATATCCTGAGTCAGAGTTTTGCAGGCCAACCCCGGCCGGCCGTTGATGAGCATGGCGCAGGAGCCGCAGATGGCAGCCCGGCAGACAAAGTCGAACATCAGGGAGGGGTCCAGTTCCTCCCGGAGGCGATTCAGGGCAATGAAGAGACTCATGCCCATGGTCTCCTCCAGCTGATACTCCTGCATCCGGGGAGGAATCTCGGGGGTGGTGGGATTGTAACGGAAAATAGAAAAAGTAAGGAGTCGGTCGGCCATTTTAGACTTCCTTTAGTTGATTATCTCGGGGCCGCGGGAGATGCTGTGCGGCGCTCAGAATGACAGGGATTTTATTGTTGGTGCGCAGTGCGCACCCTACATTGACTTAATCGCCCGCCTCGATGGGCATTTCGCCGTAGCCCCGGGAGCCCGGCGGCAGTTCGGTGATTTTTACCGGCTCATATTGCAAGTCGGGCATGGGGGCGCCGGGTTTCCAGTAGGCCAGGGTGCGTTTCAGCCAGTTGTCGTCATCCCGCCGGGGGTAGTCCTCCCGGTAGTGGCTGCCCCGGGATTCGGTGCGCTTAAGGGCGCCGAAGGAGATGCACAGGGCCAGGCGGAGCATGCCGGGGAGGCGCAGGGCGGCCAGGAGTTCCGGGTTGGGCCCCAGGCCGCTGGAGCGCAGCCGGACGTTTTGGGCCCGCTCATAAAGGCCCTGGAGGGTGGTCACGGCTTCCTGGAGGGCGTCATGGTTGCGGAAGATGCCCACGTTTTGGGTGAGGGTCTCTTCCATCCGGTGCCGCAGGGCGAAGGCGTCTTCGGCGCCGTTCTTGCGGCTGCGGAGATCGGCCAGGCGCTGGGCCTGGGCGGCCATGGCGTCTTCCACCAGGGAGAAGGGGAAGCTCAGGGACTGTTCCTGGACAAAATCGGCGACCCGCTCTCCCACCACCATGCCGGCGACGATGGTTTCGGCCAGGGAGTTGCCGCCCAGCCGGTTGAAGCCGTGGAGGTCCCAGCAGGCGGCTTCGCCGGCGGCAAAGAGGCCCTTGAGGCCGTAAACCTCGCCGTCCTTGTTGGTGCGCACCCCGCCCATGGAGTAGTGCTGGGTGGGCCGGACCGGGATAAGGGCCTCGACACAGTCGATGCCCAGGAAATTTTTGCAGATGGTATGGACTTCCCGAAGGTCGGTGCAGATGTGCTCGGGGCCCAGGTGGCGGATGTCCAGCCAGAGGTGAGGGCCATAGGGGCTGTCCACGCCGTAACCCTGGCGGATGTGGTGCAGCATCCAGCGGCTGACCACGTCCCGGGAGGCGATTTCCTTTTTGACCGGCTCGTAATCGGGCATGAAACGGTGGAGATTCTTATCCAAGAGGTAACCGCCGTCACCCCGGCAGCCTTCGGTGACCAGGATGTTGGCGGGGACGATGCCGGTGGGATGGAACTGTACTGCTTCCATATTACCCAGGGGCACGAGGCCGGTGTCCTGGGCGATGGCCATGCCGGTGCCTTCATTGATCACGGCGTTGGTGGAGGTGCCGAAGATGCGGCCGTAGCCGCCGGTGGCGATGACCGTGGCCTTGGCCAGGTAAGGGCGGAGTTCGCCGGTGCGCAGGTCAATAACCACGGCGCCGAAACAGGTCTCGCCGTGGTGGATCAGGCTGATGGCCTCGCAGCGATCATGCACCGTCACCCCCAGCTTCACCACCACGGAATCCATGGCGTACTGGAGGACGTGGCCGGTGCCGTCGGAGGCGAAGCAGGTGCGCCACTTGGCGGTGCCGCCGAACTGGCGCTGGGCGATGAGGCCGGCTTTTTCCTGGAGGTCTTCGATTTCGGCGCCGTCGGGCAGGGTGCGCTTGCCGGGGACCACCCGGGACCAGGGCACGCCCCAACGGGACATCTGGCGCACGGCCACCGGGGCCCGTTCGCAGAAAAGCCGGGCCACTTCCTGGTCGCAGCCCCAGTCGGAGCCCTTGACCGTATCTTCAAAGTGAATGGTGGGATTGTCGCCATAGCCCTCGGCCACGTTTCCCAGGGCCGCCTGCATGCCCCCCTGGGCGGCGGTGCTGTGGGAGCGGCGCGGCGGCACCAGGCTCAGGATGGTGACCCGGTGGCCGTGCATGGCGGCTTCGATGGCCACGCGTTCGCCGGCCAGGCCGGCCCCGATAACCAGGACGTCAGATATATGTGCGTCGGACCAGTTCATGAGAGACCCTTGGGAATGCTGCGGAAGTAAAAAACCAGGAGGGTGAGAAACCCCAGCCCGACCATCGCGATGGTGGCATAGACCAGGTAATTGGTGAATTTTTTCCGGTGAATCCAGCTCCACTTCACCAGGATACGGTAGAGGCCCACCATGGCGTGGATTTCGGCGGCCAGGATCAGGAGGACGAAGTGGGAAAAACAGCCTCCCTGGATCCGGGCGGCGCTGGTGGCGGCGGCGATGGGCCAGGTGTGGAGCACCTGGGCAATGTGAATAACCGCCAGCACCAGGACGATCAAGCCGGTCGCGATCTGGACGCCCCAGGCCCAGGTGTCCAGGTGGGCCAGGCGGCGGGAATGCTGCACGAAGACCCGCATTTCCTGGACCTGCCAGGGGGCCTTGCGCATGGCCACGAGCCCGTGGACGAGGATGGCCAGGATGATGAGGGGGATGCCGATATAGGAGAGATAATACTCATCCATGCGGGCGGAATCCCGGTTGAAGGCGTCCACGCCGAGAATAATGCTGGAGACCGCGAACAGGTGGAACTGGAGGAAACCGAACAGCATCAGGCCGGTGGCCAGCTCCAGGAGTTCCAGGCGGGCTTCCAGCCGGGGACTTTTCGCCAGAAGATTTTGTAAGATCACCGAGTCACCTGCTAGATATATGTGAAATTTTACGCAAACCCAATTATTAAATATATTTCAGGAAGAATTGGTTGTCAAAGATTTTATGACGCGCCGCTTCTCCCAGGTAGGTGATGAAATTCTAACAGACCGGGACGGTTCTGAAAATCAGATGATTTCTGATATTCATGTAAAAAGTTTTCTGACAAGGGGATGAGGGGATGATCGAGGGGGTGTACCGGGTTGCATTAGAAGGGCTATTTTCTGTACCTGCAAGCTTTACCGTGAAAGTCCACCCGTAGGGGCGGTTCGCGAACCGCCCCAAGGAATTTCATGATTGGGGGTGGCCACAAACGGCCATGATGGTTTAGCCTGCCCTGCACAGGCGA
>PEWM01000106.1:6593-8253 GCA_002779455.1 Deltaproteobacteria bacterium CG07_land_8_20_14_0_80_60_11 | reverse complement strand
AAGTCAATACAGAAATATCTTTATGATAATAATTATATGAATGTATTTGTCTACTGTATTGATAATCAATGTAGAAATAATATTGGCAAATGGGAAATTATATACATAAAATCTAATTTATCAAAGAAAGATTATAAGTATTATGCGTTTAAAGATATTGAAATGGCCAAAGAATCTGATTATGGGATTATGATATGGGATGGCGAAAGCAAAGGAACTTTGAATAATATTAATAATTTATTAAGGCAAAATAAGCAAGTCCTTGTATATTACTCACCCGAAAAGATTTTTCGGAATATAAAAACCTTTAGCGAATTAAATTCATTTTTCCCAAGATGTCATGAATTGAGTCTTGGTATGATTCCAACGTTATTTTCTGAACTTCAATAAGGGGTTTGTTTTGCGTTTCCCGTTAAGTTTAAGCTTTGATCTAACCCGTTACCTCATGCAGAAGCGCCTGGCGGGTGAGGAAAAATTTCCCCTGGTCCTGATGCTGGAGCCCACCCACCAGTGCAATCTGGCCTGCCAGGGCTGCGGCCGCATCCAGGAGTACCGGGAAACTTTGGGACAGACCCTCACCCTGGAGGAGTGCCTTCAGGCCGTGGAGGACTGCGGCGCGCCGGTGGTCACCGTTACCGGGGGCGAGCCCCTGCTCTATCCCCCGGTCTTTGAGCTGTTGGCCGAGCTGGTGGACCGCCGCAAGCACATTTATCTCTGCACCAACGCCATATTATTGGAAAAATCCCTGCCGCGGCTGCCCCGTTCCGACCGGTTGACCCTGAGCCTGCACGTGGACGGCCTGGCCCCCACCCACGACCGGCTGCTGGGGCGGCAAGGGCTGTTCAGACTGGCCATCCAGGCCATCAAGGCCGCCAAGGCCCAGGGGTTCCGGGTCTGCACCAACACCACCATCTACAAGCAGACCGACCTCCAGGAGATCGAGATTCTGTTCTCCTACCTGGGGCATATCGGCGTGGACGGCCTCCTGGTGTCCCCGGCCTTCAGTTTCGCCGGGGTCGATGACGGGCTGTTTCTCAGCCGGGAGGAAATCAACGACAAGTTCGGCCGCTTAACCGCCAACGGCCACAATTTCAAGTTCTTCAGCACGCCTTTGTACCTGAGCTTCCTTCGGGGGGAACGGGACTACGAGTGCACCCCCTGGGCCAACCCCACCCGCAATCCCATGGGGTGGCGGGCCCCCTGCTACCAGATCGTGGACACCCACTATTCCACCTTTGCCGACATGATGCATAAGACCCGGTGGGATGACTATGGAGTGGGCCGTGACCCCCGCTGCGCCCAGTGCATGATGCATTCCGGGTTCGAACCCACGGTGGTGCGTGAGATGCGCGGCCTGACGGATATCTGGACCATGCTCCGGTGGAATCTCACCTGATGGTGCGGAGCAGCCCTGCCGGTTAGCCATAGGTTCATTCAAGTGATGACCATGCGGGAGGTAAACGTAGGGGCGACCCGCCGGGTCGCTACAGGGATGTAACCTTTTTCACGCTCACATTAATAGATTACCGAACCCCATAGACCGTGGAACACCCCCTGAGCCAATTCCCCGCCGATTCCCGCCTGATGAATGGCGCCACCCTGGTGCTGGTTTGTCTGGGGTTATACCTGCCCCTCTTCTGGCAACTGCCCCTCTGGCGGT
>PEWM01000106.1:1853-6510 GCA_002779455.1 Deltaproteobacteria bacterium CG07_land_8_20_14_0_80_60_11 | reverse complement strand
CTGGACAAGCCCCATCTGCTCTTCTGGCTCAACCTGTTGGGGTACAAGCTCCTGGGGGTCTCGGAATGGAGCGCCCGGGTCCCCACCCTGCTCATAACCGTAGGGGAAGTCTGGCTCACCTACCTCATTGGCCGGCGCCTGGTGGGCCAACTTGCCGCCTGGCTGGGGGGATTCATCCTCCTCACCTGCATCGGCTTCTTCGTCCTGCACTTGCAGATTCTCACCGATCACCTGATCACCCTGTCCCTGCTGGCGGCGCTCTACGGTCTGCTGCGCTGGGAGGCGCAGCCAGGCTTTCGCTGGACGGCCCTGTTCTTTCTGGCCCTGGTGGCCGGGTTTCTCAGCAAGGGTTTCATCGGGCTGGTCTTTCCCGGCTCGATCGGCCTCCTCTATGCCTGGGGCCGGCGGGACCGCCGTCTGTTGCGGCTGTTCTTCTCGCCCCTGGGGCTGACCCTGGCGGCGGCGCTCCTGGCTCTCTGGGGCGTAGTCACGGAGCTGGCCAATCCCGGCTTTCTCCAGTTCCAGATCGTCAACGAACAGCTCATGCGGTTCCTGGGCCGGCGGACTCCCCCCGACGTCAACTCCTTCACCCTCGCCGGGTTTTATGTGTTTCTGGGCATCTGGCTGATGCCCTGGACCTTCATCCTGCCGGACGCCCTCTACCGTTTCTGGCAGGCCACCCGGCCCGGCCGGGAAGTGGGGGCCGCCGGGCGCCTGCTGCTCATCTGGGCGGCATTCATCCTGGCCTTTTTCACCCTGTCGTCCAGCCGCATCGAATATTATTCCCTGCCGGCCCTGCCGGCCCTGGCCCTGATTTTGGGGTGGCGCCTCAAGCGGTATCTGGACACCCCGAAAGACCGGCTCATCCCGTGGACCCTGCTGGCCCTGGGCCTCTTAGGGCTCTCGCTCCTGGTGCTCCTGCCCCACCTGGAGCAGATCTGCGTGGCCAACCGCCGGGAGTTCTGCGGCATGGTCAGCCTCATCGCGCCCCTGGCCCGGCAGGCCACCTGGTTCATTCCGGCGGTGGCCCTAACGGGGATCCTGGCCGCCCGGCTTAGGCGTCCCCGCCTAACGGTGGCCGCCTATGGCGTCCTGGCCGTGGCCATAGCCTGGTTTACCTTTAAGACCATGGTCGTACTCACTCCCCTGATGTGCGACCAGGTCGCGGGCGAATATATCCTGCGGGTGGCGTCCCCCCAGGACCTCCTGATCATGGGGCCCATCGAAGAGTTTGAATATGGGGCCTCCCTGGAATTTTACGCCCGGCGCCACATCCTCATGGTCAAAGGCCCCGGTGGTTTACCCCAGTTCCCCTACCCGGCGCCCCCCGCCTCGGACTACATCATCACCCCGGAACGCCTTAAGGAGCTGTGGCAGGGACCCCGCAAAGTCTTTTTGCTCCTGGACCACGCCACCCCGCCGGAGCCTTTCCTCCAAGATGCCACCGCCGTCTTGACCCTGCCGGGCAAGCGCCTGCTGGTCAACCATCCCTGAGGGTTGAGCGCCTCACCCGGCTCCACGCCACCTGCCGGCCTCTCTTCCTAAGAAGCGTAATATGATATGATTATAAGAAGCCTGGTCATAGAACGGGGGCAGTCAACGATTACCCATAAACTATGGCCGGCTCGGAGAACCTTAACGCCGGCCTCCGGCCCCTCTTGTAAGTCCCCCTTTAGAAAAGGGGGGTGCTGATTCTTGGTTTTTAATACCGTACTACTTGTGGAACGCCACACAAGATGATTGCTGGTTCGGGGAAAATGATGCGGAAACCCAAATTTATTACCCGCGAGGAGCTGGCGGCATGACCAGAAAATTCGGTCTTAAAGGTATCTGCCTGGTGGTTTTGCTCATCGGGGGCGCCCTCCCGGCCCTGGCCCAGCCAGACCGGTACGACGAGCAGAACGAGGCGGTGTCGCCCGCGGCCCTGGCCCAGTTTCAAAAAGGCGAAAGGCTGGCCAAAAATGACCGTCTCGATGAGGCCATTGCGGCTTTTCAGCAGGCCATCACCCTGAAGCCGGATTATGTCCAGGCTTATCAACAGCTGGGCCTGGCTTATGCCGGCGGCAACCGCTATCCCGAGGCCGTCCAGGCCTTTAAGGAGGCTCACCGCCTGCAGCCCCGGTGGGGGCAGGTCTATGATAACCTGGGGGTGGCGTACATCAAAATGGGGCATTGGCAGGACGCCCGGGACGCCTTGGCCGAGGCCATCCGCCTCCACCCCGATAACGCCGAGGCCCACTATAACCTGGGGCTGGCCAACGGCAAGCTCAAACGGGACCAGGAAGCCCGGGCCCAGTTTGCCGAAGCCATCCGCCTGGACCCCGCCATGGCCAAGGCCCACAAAAACCTGGGGCTGGCCTGCCTCAACCTGGGACTGCTGGATCAAGCCCGGAAATCCTTGCAGGCGGCGGTGCGGCTGGATCCCAAAGATCCCCAGGCCCATTACGCCCTGTGCGTCTATTATGCCAGGGCGGGCGACACCCAGGCCGCCAACCGGGAATTCCAGGCCTTGAAACAGTTGGACCCGAAGCTGGCTGAAAAGCTCGCGAATCTGATGCGCCCCGGCGCCCCCGTCAAGCAGCCGTAAATCAGGCGGCCGGCTGCCCGGCTTGATCCTATGATGCACATGAGCTTCGTGTGATGATCCCACCCACCCTGATTGAGGAAGTCCGCTGGAACTGCGATATCGCCAGCGCCGGGCAAGCCGGACATTTCTCCCTGTGCGGTCTGTTGATGCGCCTGCGCCAGCTCTATAAGTGGGAGCACGGGCTGGCCCCCTGGCGGGAGCCCGAAGTGGCAGACGCCCTGGACTGGATCGCCCGGCGGGAGCGTGACTGGGATGACTTGGAAGAGGCGTCCTGGCGCACCCTCCCCTGGGGCGCCGCCGCCATCGACCCCTTTGCGGTGGAGACCCTCAACCGGCACCTCATTCCCCAAGGGCTGGCGTATGGCGCCGGCTTGAGCCGGGGCCTCGCCCCCACCTTCTTCCTGGGGGAACTCCTGGAGGAGCGGCGGGTGGGGGAGTTGACCATCCTGATCCTGGGGCCGGAGCTGGCCCGGGATCTGGACGCCTCCCCGGGCCTGTGCCAGGGGACCCTGATCTATGCCCGCCGCCAGGCCCTGGCCTTTTACCTCTGGGACCATTTGTCCGACCCCACCCAGCAGGGCAACGCCTACCTGCAACTTGCCCTGAAATCCTATCAGCTCACCCTCAAGAACCTGCTCGCTGATCCCGAGGCCCTACAGGAGCAGTTCAACGCCTTCCTGGCCGGGGAGTTGGAAGCGGTCATCCGCCACGAGATGGGCGAAGCCCTGGAGCCCAGTTTAAAAAACGCCTTTCCCGCGGTGCTGGAGCGCTTCCCCCAGACCCGGCTGGAGCTCTGGGTGCGGACCCTCAAAGACGCCCTGGCCGACGTCAATGACTGGGGCCGCCTGGCCTATATCATCGCCGAACAGCGCCTGCCTTCCCTGGCGGTGATGCTGGCCTGGCGCCCGGGGCTCCTGCCGGCGCTGCTGCCGGAGCTGGCGCCGGCCTTTACGGAGCTTATGGCCACCGGCGACTGGGGCGTCATGGAGGCGGCCCGGCGCGCCGCCCTGGCCCGCCTGCGGGAGATGGCCGCCGGCCTCAACACCCTCCTGGAGGCCCCTGACGCCGCCTCGCCCGCCTGGCTCCAGGACGAACTCCACCGCCGCTACCTGACGCCGCTGGGGCTGTGAGGCTGAACTTATGTGCGCCCAGCGCAGCATATCCGATTTAGCCTTTTCCTTTAGATGATCCAGCAAGTTCCATTTAGCCATAGGGCGGCCCGTGGCCGCCATAAGACGGCGTGCATGGCACGCCCTATTCCGGCTACCACCCCTTTTCCTGCCTTCGAAAAGTTCTTTAAATCGGTGGCACAGGCTTTCCAGCCTGTGTCAAGGAAGCAGGTCATTCGTGCACAGCCTGGAAAGGCTGTGCCACCAGTCAATACCAGCTTTTCATGCTTTGCGGGTGGGCCAAAGGCCCATGCATGACTGACCTGAAAAGTTACCGTAGGGGCGGTTCGCGAACCGCCCCTACGCCCCCACAGACCTTTTGCTTTTTCTGCCGCTCCCAGATATAATTGATTGAAAAAAATTAAGGGGTTGAGGCGAGGGTGACTGGCAGCCTCCGGCATGAGTCCGGTCGGCCCCTCCCACATACAACCATGCTCGATCCCCATCAAGAAAAAGTGCTTATCCTGGACTTCGGCTCCCAGTACACCCAGCTCATTGCCCGGCGGGTGCGGGAACTCAAGGTCTACTGCGAAATCCACCCCTACATCATGCCGCTTGAAAGCATCCGGGAGTTTGCCCCCCAGGGCATCATCCTGTCCGGAGGCCCTCGCAGCGTCTACGACCGGGACGCCCCCACCGTGGACCCGGACCTGTTCAGCCTCGGGGCGCCGATTCTGGGCATCTGTTACGGCATCCAGCTCCTTAACCATCTCCTGGGCGGCGAGGTGGCCCCGGCCGGGGCCCGGGAATACGGTCACAAGACCTTCACCATCAGCAATTTTGACGATCTGTTTTACGGCCTGAACCCCGAAGAGCAGGTCTGGATGAGCCACGGCGACCGGGTGGAACAACTGGCGCCGGGGTTCGAGGTGATCGGCCACAGCGACAGCTGCCCCACCGG
>PEWM01000106.1:0-1741 GCA_002779455.1 Deltaproteobacteria bacterium CG07_land_8_20_14_0_80_60_11 | reverse complement strand
CTCAAGCCCCTGTGGACCATGGCCTCCTTCATCGAGACCACCACCGAAAACATCCGGCAGCAGGTGGGCGACGGCCAGGTCATCTGCGCCCTGTCCGGCGGGGTGGACTCCTCCGTCACCGCGGTGCTGGTCCACCGGGCCATCGGGGACCGTCTGACCTGCGTCTTCGTGAACAACGGCCTGTTGCGCAAACGGGAGGCGGAGGAAGTCTTTCACCTCTTCAGGGAGCATCAACACCTGAACCTGGTTTACGTGGACGCCACCGTGGACTTCTTGGGCGAGCTGCAAGGGGTCATCGATCCCGAGGAAAAGCGGCGCCGCATCGGCCACGAATTCATCCGCATCTTCGCCGCCGAAGCCCAGAAGCTCGGCGGGGTCAAATACCTGGCCCAGGGTACCCTCTACCCCGACGTCATCGAAAGCGTTTCCTTCAAAGGGCCGTCGGCCACCATCAAGACCCACCACAACGTCGGGGGTCTGCCCACGATCATGCCCTTGAAGCTGCTGGAGCCTTTACGGGAACTGTTTAAGGACGAGGTGCGGGAAGTGGGCCTGGAACTGGGGCTGCCGGATAGCCTGGTCTGGCGCCACCCCTTTCCCGGACCGGGGCTGGCCATCCGCATCCTGGGCGAAGTCACCGCCGGCAAACTGGATATCCTCCGGGAGGCCGACGCCATTGTCCAGGAAGAGATGCTGGCCAGCGAATTCTATCGCCAGGTCTGGCAGGCCTTTGCGGTGCTCTTGCCCATCCGCACCGTGGGGGTGATGGGGGATGAACGCACCTATGAGTACGTCGTGGCGCTGCGCATCGTCGATTCCATCGATGCCATGACCGCGGACTGGAGCCGCCTGCCCCATGAATTTCTGGCCGGGATGGCCAACCGCATCATCAACGAGGTCAAACGGGTCAACCGGGTGGTGCTGGATATTTCGTCGAAGCCGCCGAGCACCATTGAGTGGGAGTGAGGGGTAAGCGGTGAGCAGTAAGCGGTGAGCAGTGAGTAGTTGTAGGGCGCGTCTTACGCGCCATAAGTGGTGCGTAAGACGCACGAAAAACTCACTGATTCCCAAGCTCCCGCTTGGGAACGAGGATTCGGTACGCAAATTGTGTAGCTGATTGCCGCGGATAAAATTATCAATAACATGAGCCTCTTGCAAAATGACCCGGGGATGTCCGGGAAAATTAGCCGGTAACCGCTAATATGGATAGTCCGGTAAATTATGCGGTGAATTTCTGGAGGGTCGGTTGCAAAATCACCGTTTTCGCCTAATTTTGGGCATGGCTCTCCCCAATCACTGGGAGTAGCCCTCTTTCCGCCTCAGCCGATCAACTGATCAGCTTCAGCAACTGGTCGGCGAATAGGGCGATGACGCCGAACATGAGATGAAGCCTGACTTTCTCTGCCCCCCGAACCATGACGTTGCCAGCCCCGAAATCTTCTTTCAACCGGCTGTTGAACCGCTCCGCTACGGACCTTTCCCGGTATCGAGCCGCCTCATGAGGGGCCATGGGGATAACCCCTTGCCCCCGGCCATTCTTATCGATGATGGGGACATGTCCCAGGCTGTGGCTCACCTCGTAAATGGGTTTGGCATCATAAGCCGCATCCATCAGATCATACAGGTAATCCACCCGCTGGCTGGTCATTTTTATCAGCGGAATGGCCACCTGGCTGTCATGCACGGAGGCCGCGGTCAGCGCCACACTGATGGGCAAGCAGCAATCATTGACGTCGGCGTG
>PEWM01000243.1:3389-8291 GCA_002779455.1 Deltaproteobacteria bacterium CG07_land_8_20_14_0_80_60_11 | reverse complement strand
AATAAGGCGTTTATTCGGGTCTGATACCCCTTGCCTTTGGATTTAAACCATTCCAGCACGTCCTGGTCAAGGCGAATACACACAGTTGCCTTGGGGCGGGGCATGGAAACCACCGCGTTTGCAAAAAAGGAGACGTCCAGTTCCGGAATGTCGGAGGTGTCAATCTCCTCATCCTTCAGGTTCCGAATACGCGGCAAATCCGAATAATATTTTTTCTTCATAAGCCTGTCTTTCCTTGAGCTTAGCCTTCCGCATGGAAATAATGCGAGTCTTCTCGCTCCGGGCGGTATGCACGACCACAACCACGACGTCTGCCAACGTCCCTAAAGAAATATAGCGGTCCTCCCCGTATTCCTGACGACTATCCAAGACCGTGACCACCGGTCCTTGAAAGACTTGCTCCACATCCCGAAAATCGAGGCCATGTTTCTGAAAATTAGCCCGTCGCTTGGCTTCATCCCACTCAAATGTCATCTTTTATCATATATATGAATTGTATATACAGCAAGGAAAAAATTCTATCCGTAGGCTTAGGGCGCACAGGCGGGACGCGTGTACCACCATTTTTTGCTGGCGCGGTGGCCTGCTTTCCATCCTTAAACCCTGTCTCTTACTTCTTTCCGCTCTTTTTTTTCTTCTTAGGTTCGGCCTTCTTTTCTTCCCGTTTCTGTTGCTGGGCCGCCAGTTCGATGACTTTTTCCCGCTTCACTGTCACCCGTTTGGCTTCTTTCCGCCAGGCAAAGACGATGGGGCTGGCCACAAAGACGGAGGAGTAGGTGCCCACCAGCACCCCTAAGATCATGGCCAGGGCGAAATCCCGGAGGACCACGCCGCCGAAGAAGAATAGCGCCACCACCACCAGGAACACGGTGGAACTGGTGATGATGGTGCGGGACAGCACTTCGTTGACGCTGAGGTTGATGATCTCCCCCAGTTTGCCCCGGCGCCGGGCCAGATTTTCCCGGATGCGGTCGAAAACCACCACGGTGTCGGTGAGGGAGTAGCCCGCCAGGGTGAGGAGGGCGGTGACCACCAGCAGGGTGATTTCGACGTTGAACAGATAGAAGATGCCCAGGACGGCCAGGACGTCGTGGAAGGTGGCCACGGTGGCGCCGATTCCGAAGATGAACTCGAAGCGCCAGGCGATGTAGACGATAATGCCCAGCATGGAGATGATGATGGCCACGATGGCCTTATTGCGCAGGTCCTGGCTGATGGAGGCGCCGATCTCGGCCTTGCCGACCACGGTGAATTTATTGTCGGGCAGGGCCTTATTCAGGATGGCGGACAAATGTTCGGATATCTGGCCCACGGAGGTCTCGGACTTCTTGAGCTTGACCATGAGCTCCTTGCCGCCTTCGATCTGCTGAATCTCGGCGTGGCCCCAGCCTTCTTTGTTAAGGATACCCCGGACCTCGTTGACGGTGAAGGGCTGGGCCGAGGTCATCTCCACCAGGGCGCCGCCGCTGAACTCCACCCCCAGGTTGCCCTGGCCCCGGGAGAGTTGCACGAAGGCCAGGAGGCCTAAGATCGCCAGGACCCCGGAGATAATAAAGGCGTAATGGCGCCAGCCGATGAAGTCGATGTTGGGCTTCTCGAAAAATTCGAAGAACCTGAGCTTTTTCAGCCAGCGCTTGATAAGCAACCAATCATAGACCACGCGGGTGCCGAACAGGGCGGTGAACAGGTTGAGGATCACGCCCAGGCTCAGGGTAACCGCAAAGCCCTTAATGGGTCCGGTGCCGAACAGGAAGAGGGCGCAGGCGGTGATCAGGGTGGTGACGTGGGCGTCGATGATAGTCCAGAAGGCCTTGTCATAGCCCCCGTCGATGCTGGCTTTGAGGGGCTTGCCGGTATGTAACTCTTCCCGCATGCGCTCGTAGATCAGCACGTTGGAGTCCACCGCCATCCCCACGGACAGGATGATACCGGCGATGCCCGGCAGGGTGAGGGTGGCGCCCAGCAGCGACAGGGCCCCCAGGAGCAGGATGACGTTGAGGATCATGGCGTAGTTGGCCACCAGCCCGGAGAAGCGGTAATAGAAGATCATAAAGCCGATGACCAGGAGGGTGCCAATGAGGCCCGCAGTGAGGCCTTTCTTAATGGAGTCGGCCCCGAGGGTGGGACCCACGGTGATATTCTGGACGATCTTGACGGTGGCCGGCAGGGCCCCGGCCCGGAGTACGATGGCCAGGTCATGGCCCTCGGCCGGGGTGTAGGAGCCGGTGATCTGGGCCTTGCCGCCGCCGATGCGCTCCTGGATGACCGGGGCGGAGCGCACGATCCCGTCCAGAATAATGGCCAGGCGGCGCTTGACGTTCTCCCCGGTGATCTTGCCGAACTCCGTGGCCCCCCGGCTGTTGAAGTCCACGGACACATAAGGCTCATTGTAGTCCCCGATGCGCACCGTGGCGTCTTTGATGGCGGCGCCGGTGAGCAGGATCTTCTTCTTGAGCGGCAAGGGCTTGCTTTCCAGCCGGCCGGTCTCCCGGTTGAGGCTCTTTTCGATATACACCTCATCATCGGCGGGGATTTTGTCCGCCAGGGCCTGGTTAAGCTGCTCCCGGGTATAGCCGGGTTTGAGCCGGCCGCTCTTGAGGGCGGCTTCGATCAATTCGGGCAGATTGACCTGGACCTGGTCATCCACCAGCTTGAATTCCAACTGGGCCGTTTGGCCGATGAGGTCCATGGCCCGCTGGGGGTCCTGGACGCCGGGGAGCTGGACCACGATCTGGTCGGCCCCCTGGCGCACCAGGACCGGCTCAGTCACCCCGAACTGGTCAATCCGGTTGCGTAAGACCTCCAGGCTCTGGGACAGGGTGCGTTCCTGGAGTTGCTTGATTTCCTCCGGCGTGAGGCTCAGGTTGAAGATCAGGCCCCCGTCCTGGCGTTGGGGTTCCCCGGCCGCCAGGTGGGGGAACTCTTCCTTGAGGAATTTCTGGAAAGCCGCCTGTTCGTCTTTATTGGCCAGGGTGACGGGCAGGGCGTCTTTCGCCACATCCCCCACCTTAAGGGCCAGGCCCCGCTTCTCCGCCATTTCCTTCAGGTCGTTGGCATCGCGGTGCAAGGCATTGCTGATGGCGCTCTCCATGTCCACCTGGAGGATCAGGTGCATGCCCCCCTTCAGGTCCAATCCCAGCTTCAAACCGCGGCTCACATGCTGTTCCCACCAGCCGGGCAGTCCCCCGGTGAGGGAAGGAAGCACGAATAAGATGGCGATGACGGTGAGGATAAATAAGAAGAGAAATTTCAGGCGAACCGCTCGCAACATGCACCTATCTCCTTAAGCGCCGGGGGCGAGTCCGGCGCCGGTTAAACTATTTTCCCTGGAATGCCGGGAGATTATGATCAACAGGAGTGAAGGGAATCACCCTTTGTCTATTATTTATCTAATCTATAAAAGTTATCTTAGACTGGCCTGACTGTCAAGGTTAATGGCCATGGGGACCGCTGCGGAGGGTCGAAGATTTCAGTCAAGCTGCCGGTCAAAAAAGAATTCTTCCTCGGGCAGCTTCAAGGCGGTGAGGAAATTCCCATACACCGCGCCGGTGTCGATCCCGATCTTGTTGGGCATGAGCAGCGGCTGTTTGAAAGGCGTATGCCCAAAAATGACCCGGCGGCCAAAATCCTCCTGGGAAGTGATGAATTCGCCCCGGATCCACAACAGGTCGTCTTCCACCTGCTCTTGAAGGGGCACGCCGGGCTTGAGGCCGCCGTGGACGAAGATGTAGTCCGGGGTTTCGTAGTAAAGCTGCAGGTCCTGGTAAAACTGGGCGTGGTCCGGCGGCAGCGCCAGGCCTTTCCGGTCCCCCACCCAGTCGTCTCTCCAATAGTCTTCCACGGTCGCCAGGCCGCCGTTAAAGATGAACATTTCGGCCGGGCCGCCCTCCAGGAAATCCAGTAACATGGCCTCATGGTTGCCCTTGAGGCAGATGATCTGTCCCGGCGGGGCCAGGTTCTTCAGGCGGATGATATAATCCACTACCCCCCGGGACTGGGGGCCCCGGTCGATATAGTCCCCCACGAACAACAGCCGGTCCCGGGTGAGATCGGGGTTGATCCTGTCCATGAGGCGTTCCAGGGATTCCAGGCTCCCGTGGATATCGCCGATGGCGTAGAGGTCAGCGCCCATCTGATTCCTTTAGGGTTTTGTAGGGGCGGACCTGCGTGTCCGCCCTCCTGGGCGCACACATCGGTCCGCCCCTACAATGCCGTTTCGCTTATAGCCAGCGGAAGAGCTTCTCCCGCCGGTCCAACCGGGTGAGGCCCGCCGCCCGGGCCAGACGTTGAGCTTCCTCGTGCTCCGGGCCGGTCAAAAACTGGCGCAGGGAGGGATGCTCCCCGGCCCGGCCGCAGGGCCGGTACTGCCCCATGACGTTGACATAGGTGCGGGGCGAGACCTCCCGGGCCAAAAATTCCATGATTCCCCGGGTGCCGGACAAATCGTCGGGCAGCACCAGGTGCCGCACCAGCAGGCCGCGGCGGGCCACCCCCGACTCATCCACCGCCAGGTCGCCCACCTGGCGGTGCATCTCTTTGACCGCCTGGCGGGCGATCTCCGGGTAGTCCTCCGCCTGGCAAAGATCCCTGGCCACCTGCGGGTCCCAAAACTTGAGGTCCGGCATATAAATATCCACCACCCCGTCCAGGAGCCGCAAAGTCTCCAGGGCATCATAGCCCCCGGTGTTGTAGACTATCGGGACGTTGAGGCCGCCCTCGATGGCCAGGGGCAGGGCCGCCAGGATTTGGTAAACCTGGTGGCTCGGGGTGACGAAATTAATATTGTGGCAGCCCCGCTTCTGAAGCCCCAGCATCATGGCGGCCAAATCTTCGACGCTGACCTCCTCCCCTTCCCCCCCATGGCTGATCTCGTAGTTCTGGCAGAAGAGGCAGTACAGGTTG
>PEWM01000243.1:1606-3375 GCA_002779455.1 Deltaproteobacteria bacterium CG07_land_8_20_14_0_80_60_11 | reverse complement strand
GATGGCGCCGGACCCGTGGCTTCCCACCAACGGGTCTTCTTCGCCGAAATGGGGGGCATACGACGACACCACGGGACGATCCCCGGTACGGCACACCCCCAATTCCCCGTGATGCCGGTCCACCAGGCAGTTCCGGGGACAGAGATTGCATTGGCTCAGGATCTCATAAGCCGCAGCGATCTTCGCCTGGAGCACCCCCCGGCGCTGCGTCTCTAAATAGACCGGCTCCCACTGTTCCATGGCGTTTCCTTAACAAGCAGTGAGGAGTGGGCAGAGGTATCGGCGGGCAGTGCCCGCCCTACATATCCGCTCACTGCTTACTGCTCACTGCTCACTCCCCTCACCACTCCTCCACCTCCGCCAGCCAGGGTTCCAGAAGGGAGCGGGGGATGTCGGCGATGAACCGGGAGGGCGAATTCATGGTCCAGCCGAATTGCCTGCTATACCCTTCTCTCGGGAAAATAACCGCCAGATAGTTCCGTGCCCTCGTCGCGGCCACGTACATGAGGCGGCGCTCCTCCTCCAGGTCATCGTCCCGCTCCTGGGAGTAGAAGCCCGGGAAGCGGCCTTCCGCGGCCCAGATGATAAACACCGCGTCCCACTCCAGGCCCTTGGCGGAATGCACCGTGGACAGGGTCAGGTAGTCATCGGTGGGCGTGACCACGTCCGCCAGGCTGCTGGGGGGCTCCAGGGTCAGGTCGTTCAAGAACGTCTGCAACTCTTGATAGCGGGCGGTGATGTTCAGGAGGTGTTCCAGGTCCTTCAGCCGCTTGGGATAGTCATCATAGCGGGCCTTGGCCAGGGGTTCGTAATAGGTTAGGGTCTGGTTCATGCGGGTCATCAGGGTCTGGCCGGGGGCGTTCAGGGTTTCCATGAGTCCCGCCAGGTCTTTCAACTCCTGGGGGCGGCGTTGATTGCGCAGCCACGTGATCCCGGTCTCAAGGTCGAAGCCGCCCTGCACCTGGGAGTTGAACCGGTTGCAGGTGGCCCGCCCGACCCCCGGGACCAGGAGGAGCAGCCGGTTCCAGCTCATGGTATCTTTGGGGTTGGCCACCACCCGGAGGTGCGCCAGGAGGTCCTTGATGTGGGCGCTCTCCATGAACTTGAAGCCCCCGAACTTCATGAAGGGGATCCCGGCGCGCACCAGTTCGATTTCCAGGTCGAAAGAATGGTAGCCGGCCCGGATGAGCACCGCCATCCGGCTCAAGGGGGCGCCCGTATCCAAGAGGGCCTGCACCTGGGCCACCACCAGCTTAGACTGCTCATTTTCCGTGTCCGCCCGGAAGAGGCGGGGACGCCTGCCGTCCGCCCGGCGGGTGAACAGGCACTTGGTGTATCTGTCCCGGGCCCCGGCGATGATGGCGTTGGCCAGGTCCAGGATGGGCTGGGTGCTGCGGTAATTCTCCTCCAACTTGATGATCCGGGTGCCGGGGAACAGGTTGGGGAAATCCATGATGTTCCGGAAGTTGGCGCCCCGGAAGGAATAGATGGACTGGGAGTCGTCCCCCACCGCCATGACGTTCTTATGGGTATAGGCCAGGAGTTGCACCAGGTCGGCCTGGAGGCGGTTGGTGTCCTGGTATTCGTCCACCATCAGGTAGCGGAAGCGGTTTGACAGGTGGCGGCGCACGTCCTCGTGCTCGGTCAGGAGACGCCGGCCTTCCAGCAGCAGGTCGTCATAGTCCAGCAAGGCGTGGCGGCGCTTTTCGTCCTGGTAGGCCGCGGCCATTTTGGCCAGGTGGTCCCGCTGCTCCAGGAACTGGGGGTAA
>PEWM01000243.1:1159-1511 GCA_002779455.1 Deltaproteobacteria bacterium CG07_land_8_20_14_0_80_60_11 | reverse complement strand
CTTTTTAAAGCCTAACCTCTCCTTGAGCAGCTTAAGGAGATCGCCCTGGTCGGCCCGGTCCATGACCGTAAACCCCTTGGGGTACCCGAGGCGCTCGCCGTACTGCCGGAGCCAGAGGTAGCAGATGCCGTGGAAGGTGCCCCCCACCACCTGGCCCAGGGGCTGGTCCAACAGATGCACCGCCCGGGTCAGCATCTCCCGGGACGCCTTGCGGGTGAAGGTGAGCAGCAGTATGGCCCCGGGGTCCACCCCGTGCTCCACCAGATAGGCCAGGCGGTAGACCAGGGTGCGGGTCTTGCCGCTGCCGGCCCCGGCGATAACCAACACCGGCCCCTCCAACGTGGTCACCGCC
>PEWM01000243.1:0-935 GCA_002779455.1 Deltaproteobacteria bacterium CG07_land_8_20_14_0_80_60_11 | reverse complement strand
GGAATGCAAATATTAATCCAAGCTCTGCTTGGGGAAGTAGTCATATTATGAGCAATACACTGAAATTACACAAATTATTTTGCCAAGCAGGAGCTTGGCAAGACAAGGTGATTCCCAATCGGGAGCTTGGGAACCAGGATTCAAAGAGTATTTAAGAGAAGACTTTGTTAGTATGTCCAATTTTTCTATAATTGTACTGATTAAATTTTGGACACCAATCACAGCCAAAGTGAACAGCGGCAGCTTGAATCTGATCCTCAGGTTTAGCAGGATGATCGATTTGAAACTTGAAATTTGACTGCAAATATTTACAAGGGAATATATATCGTTCTATTTCAACTTCTTTCTTTTCTGGTTCAGGATCACCAGGGAGAACTACTCTAAGAGTGATAGATTGAGCGTATGCATGAGGAGATTTAGAATAAGGATCGTTAATCACTATTTGACAGTGCGCTGTCCAGTCATTACATGCAGTAGCTTCTAAATAACATTGTAAAATAGCAGTTACTTTGAAAATATCTTGAATAATTTTTCCCCCTGCATAAACAATTGCGCTTTGCCACCCTAATATATATTGTATAATCGTTGATGCTCTGGCAGCGTCATCTCGCCGTTTAGCAAATGCTACTGAGTGAATAATATTCTTGCCAATATTTAATTCATGGTATTTTGCTGATTTTCTGGCCAATTCTACCGCTAAATGGTAATTATGAGAAGATGACTTAGCGAAAGAAATGGCCAATAAAAAACTTAGCGAATCCTCAAGCAAGCCTGCATGTGGAATTAAATTATCATTCATAATCGATTATATAGATCAAACTTTATAAACGTTTTCTTCTTTCATAACTTTCTTATTTAATACAGGCTTTATCATAATCCTAATTCTTGTTTTCTTAACCCATGGATAAAGTCTATCTAATAAAGCTTTACGGTAT
>PEWM01000040.1 GCA_002779455.1 Deltaproteobacteria bacterium CG07_land_8_20_14_0_80_60_11 | reverse complement strand
CAGGTGATTTCCTACCTGGTGGCCGGTGGCCACCTCATACCCCTGGGCGCCTGCCAGGCCCTGGTCCTCCACACCCCGGGCCATTCTCCCGGGGGCATCGGCCTTTCCTTCCCCGGCCATCTGTTCACCGGGGACACGTTGTTTGTGGGCGCCGCCGGACGCACCGACCTGCCGGGGGCGTCCCTGACCCAACTCATCGCCTCCCTGGAAGAAAAAATCATACCCCTGCCGGACGATACCTGCATCTGGCCCGGCCATGACTACGGCGAGACCCCGACCTCCACCCTGGGCGAGGAAAAGGTCAACAACCCCTTTCTCACCGATTTTTTCTAGCAGCCCCCGTGAACTGCTACCCCGACTGTTTAGGTGAACGTAAGACCCCTGAACCAGGATTGAGGGTAGGGCTGGGCCCGGGCCAGAATAATCTTGCATCCACCTCGGGGCGGCACTACATTTACCACGAGAGACGCACATGACTTCCTCCCAGACACCCCGAAGTTTGATGCGCAAGCCACCGGAGGGGCTTTTTGCCCGGCTGCTGGACAGCCTCACCGACATGTATGCCCTGGTGCTGGACCGGGATCTCCGCATCACCTATGCCAATGTCTCGTTCCTGAAGCACTTCGGGCTCAAGTGGGAAAAGATCAGCGGCCGTCCCTGTAAGGATTTGGGGACGCCCTTTCTGGGCACCGACGCCCTGCAGTTGGGTTTCTGCCCTACCGAGTTGAGCCCCTGGTATCCGGAACGCACCCTCATGACCCGGGAGGCCCAGGACAAGGTCTATGTCTATGAGTGCACCCTGAACCACCTGGAAGGCAGGCGCGGGGCCGCCTGGACCCTGTGGTCTCTCCGGGATGTTACCGACCGCTTCCGGCTGGAATCCCGGGTCCGGCAGATGGACGAACTGGAGCGCAACCTGGTCCAGGCCTCCATGGATGGGATCATCGTCAATGACATGCTGGGGAACGTCCTCATTTTCAACGACGGCGCCGGCAAAATCCTGGGTTATACCCCGGAGGAGGTCATTGGCAAAATCAAGGTCTACCGATTCTATCCGGACAGAACCGCCCATGAAATTAAGCGGTTGATTTACGATCCCACCCAAGGGGGCGTGGGCATTCTGGAAAATTATGAAACCCAGGCCCGTCATCAAGACGGCTCCCTGGTACCCATCTGGCTGTCGGCCCGCCTCTTGCACGAAGACGGCCGGGAGGTCGGCATTGTCGGCTATTTCCGGGATCTCCGGGAACGGCGGCGGCTGGAGATGGAACTCCTGCGGAATGAACGGCTGGCCACCCTGGGCAAGATGGTGGCCCATATCAGCCATGAGATCAAGAATCCCCTGATCACCATCGGGGGGTTTGCCGCCCAACTGGGGCGGCTGCCTGACCTCCCCGAGGACGCCCGGCGCCGCTTGAACCTCATCTACCAGGAGGTGCAGCGGTTGGAGAAGTTTTTAGCCGACATGAGCACCTTCACCCGGGGCGCGCCGCCGCAAAAAACCGTGGGGGACCTCCCGGCCTTGATTCGGGAAGTGGCGGAACTCATGGACAGCGGCTTCAAAGAGCGGGCCGTGGTCTTCCATTTCCACGCCCAGGGCCGGATTCCGCCGTTTGCCTTTGACTCCGGACAGATCCGCCAGGTGCTGATCAATCTTTTTAAGAACGCCCTGGAGGCCATGCCCGAGGGCGGCGACTTGACCGTCAGCGCCACCGTCCAGGATGACGACCTGGTGCTCAAAATCACCGACACCGGGCACGGCATCCCCCCGGAGCAGTTGCACCACCTCTTCACCCCGTTTTTCACCACCAAGCCGGGGGGCACCGGTTTGGGCCTGACCATCTGCCGGGGCCTCATTACCCAGCATCAGGGCGAAATCAGCCTCGAGAGCGAAGAGGGCCGCGGCGCCACCTGCACCATCCGCCTGCCCATCGTTTCAGCCTGATCATCGAGGCGAGGGCCGGGGGAATTTTCCTCAGGGATTCAGGAGACCGTCCCTGGGGATCGCCTCCCATCCCCCCTGTAGGGGCTGTAGCGACTGTCTTTCACGTCAAGGTGCCTGGGTGATGAATTGGTTCCAGGGTTGATTGTTTTTCAGCATAGCATTGAGGATGAGCACGAGTTTGCGCATACAGGCGGTGAGGGCCAGTTTTTTGGGTTTGCCGGCGGCCAACAAACGTTGGTAAAAGGCGCGGATCACCGGATTGCATCGAGAGGCCACTACCGCTGCCATATAAAGCATGCGGCGCAGGTAGCTGCGGCCACCCCGGATCATCCTTTTTCCCCGGAAACGGCCGCTATCCCGGTTATAAGGGGCCACCCCCACCAGGGCCACGGCTTTTTTGCCGGGCAGTGCGCCTGCCTCCGGCAACTGGGCGATGACGGCCCGGGAAACGATCGGTCCAATGCCGGGGATAGTCCGTAACAAGCGGTCACGGTCACGCCAGAGGGGACTCTGGCGGATCTGGTCGCTGAGATCCCGATCCAACTGTTCCAGGCGTTGACTCAACCAGGTGAGATGCGCCTGGATATCCTGGCGGACCGCAGGCATGAAGGTCTTTTCCCGGCGGTTTTTTTCTTGGCCGATCATCTTTACCACCTGCAAGCGCCGCTGCAGGGCCGCCTTAAGCACCTGTTGGTCCTGGTCCGGCAAAGGGCGGGGTTCGGGCCGCAAGGCCTCGGCGAAGTGGGCCAAGACCTGGGCGTCGATTTTATCGGTCTTGGCCAGTTTGCCGGTGGCGCCGGCGAATTTTCGCACCGCCTGGGGATTGACCAGGGCCACGGGCAACTGGACTTCGGCCAGGGCCGCGGTCACCAGGAACTCATAGCCGCCGGAGGCCTCCAGCACGATGAGCTGAGGTTTTAAGGCCGCGAGGCGCTTGACCAGTTGTTTGATGCCGCGGTCGTCGTTAGGGGTAACAAAATGGCGGCCCTGAGGTCGCACGGCCACATCCAGGTGCTGTTTGGAGACATCGAGGCCCACAAAAACTTGGCTGTTCATAGCTTGCTTTCCCGTCCTTGTAGATGCGAGATCATGGTCTCAGGTGACTGTTCGGGTTAGGGCAAGCGGGACGTGGCGCCCATGCTACAACACGGTCTTCGAAGACCCAGGGGCGGTCGGGCTGCCACGTCCGCAACCGTTGGTCCCAGGGGTCAGGCCCATGGGCCTGACCCCTGGGAAGAACCTGGCTAATCCCAGGCACATATCTTACCACTAGCCGTGGAAACTGGGACATGTGCCGAACTACTTTGTTAATATACAAGGGGCGGGTTTAAAACCCGCCCCTACACCAGCCGTGGCAACTGGCCTCTCGCCCCAAGCTTAGCTTGGGGACGCC
>PEWM01000159.1 GCA_002779455.1 Deltaproteobacteria bacterium CG07_land_8_20_14_0_80_60_11 | reverse complement strand
CTCATCCCCCAGGCCATTAAACTCTCCCGGCAGATGATGCGCATCATCCGCCAGAACCTCTTTTGGGCCTTCTGCTACAACATCGTGGCCATCCCGGTGGCCGCCGGGGTCTTCTACCCCCTGTGGGGCTGGACCCTGAACCCGGCCCTGGCCGCCGCCGCCATGGCCATGAGCTCGGTGAGCGTGGTGACAAATTCTTTGCGCCTGCGGCGGTTTGGGGCTATATAAAATTTAACAGTACCGTAATTGATCACAGGGGTTAAAAAAACCGGGGGAGAATTTTAGGCTGACGGCAAAAATAGTTTTGTGATAAAGCTGTTCTCAGGATTCATACCAGGGGCCACCCCCCGTAGTCATTTCTTATAAAACCTTGGCACCAGCAGGATGATCACCGTGTAGATCTCCAGGCGCCCCAGGAGCATGTCCAGGATGAGGACCCACTTGGCGAAGGGGGGGGACCCCGGCGTAATTGTCGGCCGGCCCCACCGCGCCGAGACCGGGGCCGACGTTGCCCATGCAGGCCAGGGCCGCGGTGAAGGAGGTGACGATATCGACGCCGGTCGCGGCCACCAGGAAGGTGGAGACTGCCAGCAACCCGAGAAACAGGATGAAATATCAGGAAGGACACCCGGCTAAACGGGCAAACTTTTAAAACATCAATTATTTACCGATACAGCCGGCATACCGACAGGGGCCAGGCGGGTGGGAGAGATTCCAGGGCCCCCAAGGGGAAAAAACCGGAAACCCGGGAGGGATTATAGTTCAAAAATTAAGTTAGGGCAGCCACCCCTCCGCTAGAATAAGCTTGGGCTCAGGCCTCCAGAGAGGTCAAGCCTTCTCGAATGGCATACTTGGTGAGTTCCGCCACGCTCCGCAGATCCAACTTGTGCATCAGCTGCTGACGATGGCTCTCCACGGTCTTGACGCTCACATGGAGTTGGTCGGCGATTTTGGCGGTAGACCGGCCTTCGGACATGAGCTGGAGGACTTCCCGCTCCCGGGAGGTCAGCACCCCGAAAGCCGAAGCCTCATTCAAGGGTGTGCCCATCTTACAGTCCTTCACCAAAATATCGGTGACTCCGGGACTGAGATAGGTCTTGTGCCCCAGCACCACCCGGATGGCCCGGGTCAGTTCCTCGAAGGCGCAATCCTTCAAGAGATAGGCCGAAGCCCCGGCCTTCAGCATATTCACCACAAATCGGCGGTCGGCATACATGGAAAGGGCGATCACCTTGGTGGCCGGCGACTCGGTGATGATCTGGCGAGTGGCCTCGATGCCGTTGAAATCAGGCATGGCGACATCCATAATGATCACCCCGGGGTTCAGCTCCCGGGCCAACCGCACCGTAGTCCGCCCATCCTCAGCCTCGGCCACCACTTTCAAATCGGAATCCTTCTCCAGCAAAAATCGGAGTCCCTGACGGACAATCTGGTGATCATCGGCGATCAGAATTTTTGTGACCATCTACTCCACCCCAGTCCTTTCGTTAGTATTGTAAGGGCACCTGCAAGGTGACCCTGATTCCCCAGCCCGGTTCAGATACCACTTCCAGGTGACCGCCCAAATACTTCAACCGCTCTCCGATGCTAAAGAAGCCGAACCCAGAGGGGCCATTGGCGGCGTCGGTAGAAATCCCCATTCCCAGCCCGTCGTCTTCTATCTTGACCTGTAGGGTGGCATCCTCTCGGGAAATGAAGACCCTGATATTCTTAGCGCTGGCATGGTCGACCACATTAACCAGTAATTCCCGCACGGTCTGGAAAAGGATGACGCGGATCTCATCATTCACGGGCTTGGCCGACCGATCCGTCTGGACCTTGACCGTAATGCCATGTTGCTTCTGAATCAATTCGGCCAACCACTCCACCGCAGCTTCAAATCCGAGCTCATAGAGGATGGGCGGGCTCAGCTCGAAGGTCAATGACCTGGTGTATCGAATGGTTTGCTCAATGAGGCGCCGGACCTCATCCATGGGCTCGACCAGGTGGGTGGATGAGGCGGATTCCCGGATGGCGCCCAGCTTGATCTGGGCCAGGGCCAGGATCTGTCCCACGTGATCATGGAGGTCAGTGGCCAGGCGCCGCCGTTCCCGCTCTTCCGTCAGGGACAATTCCGAGGCCACGGACCGAAGTTGTTCCTGGTAGGCGCGGATTGCTTTTTCGGCCTGTTTCTGTGCCGTGATATCTTCGATCATGCAGACGGCCAGGTGGTCTTCGACCTTGGCGGCGCGGATCAGGGAGACGTTCAGACGGCCCCAGGCCGTTTGGCCATCTTTGCGGATATATTTTTTTTCTACCTGATAAGAGTCTTGTTTCCCTTGCACCAATTCCCGGAAGAGGGCCTTGCACCGGGAAGCATCGTCCGGCAAGATAAAAACGGTGAACACCTGGTTGACGAGCTCTGTCTGACTATATCCCAGCATCTGTTGCAAGGCCGGATTGCCTTCGACGACGCGCCCCTCTTTATCCACCAGGGCAATGCCCATGGTCGTTGCTTCGAAAATAGTGCGAAAGCGCGCCTCACTGTCGCGCAACGCCTCGATATAATCCTGGGCCACGATATCCGCAAGGCCTAAGCTGATGAAGGTCTTGGGTTCCCGAACGGTATGGATAGCTTTGGTCAATTCTTCGAAAGCGCAGTCCTTCAAAAGGTACCCTGAGGCGCCGGCTTTGAGGATATTGACCACAAAGCGCCGGTCGGCATAAATGGACAAGGCGATAATTTTGACGTGGGGAGATACGGCCAGGATTTGGCGGATCGCCTCGACGCCGTGAAGTTCGGGCAGGGCCAGATCCAAGAGAACGATATCCGGGGCCAGGTCTTGCACCTGCCGCATCACCGCTGGCCCACTATCGGCTTCTCCCACCACCTCCAGGTCCACTTCTTTCTCCAATAAAGCGCGGAGTCCCTGACGCGCCATCTGGTACTCATCGGCAAGGAGAATTCTAATCGTCATAGCAGGTTCCCGCACATTCTCCAGGCCGATGTTAAAAAACTCCATAGTATGACGTTTAGCAACAATCATAAAGAACGTCAAACAATTTTATCAGTGCTACTATACCATAATCAGGGCCAAGTATTAGCCGATTTCAGTCTGAAACCGGTTTATCGGGCTTGCCCGGCCGGCAGTCCCTGGCCCGCTAAGCCCTTAAAGCCGCAGTCCATGCGCCTGCGAGGCTTCGGCCGGTTGTTAGATAACTGTTCGGTCAACCCCGAAATTACTAAAATTATTGATGGCCGCCACGTTATAGCCTTCCAGATGGAGCCGCGACCGGGTATCGTGGGCAAGTAGTGAATCCCGTTGCCATTAAGAATGGCGATATTGGTCTCCATCTAATTCCTCCCGGCTCAGTGACCGGTAAAAAAGGAGGATTTGGTCATCTGGATGACGGCGGGCCCCATTACCACCACAAAAATGGCGGGAAAAATAAACAGGAGAAGGGGAAACAGGATCTTTACCGGCAGTTTGGCGGCCTTTTCTTCAGCCTTTTGGGCCCGCTGGACCCGGAGAAAAGAAGCGTGGGTGCGGAGAGCCTGGACGATACTGGCGCCCATTCTATCCGATTGGATCATCAGTCCCACCAGAGCTCTAACATTCTGCACCCCGGTACGTTCCCCCAAATTCTTGAGCGCCTCCTCGCGGTTGATCCCGGTTCTCAACTCGGCGTTGGTAAGCTGCAATTCTCTATACAGGTCCGTGGAAATGCTCTTAACTTCATCCGACACCCGATTGATAGTGGCCTGCAGGGACAACCCGGCCTCCATGCAGACAATGAGCAGGTCCAAAACATCCGGGAGGGCTTTATCAATGCGATCCTGACGACGTCTGGTAATAAATCTCAGCAAATAGGGAACCACATAAAATCCTGATCCGGCCAACATGAAACAAACCAGGAGATTCCCCCGGTTCATAACGCCGTTCATCACATTGCCCAACAGGTAAAGCACCGGCAGCAGCAGAGCCAACAAAAACCGCAGGCCGAAATAGATGGCCGTTCCCTTGGGATGGCGAAACCCCGCCTGGATCAAGGACTGGCGCAGCTTGGAATCGTCCTCTTTACTGTCTGTGGCAAAATGCCCCAGAGAGGAGATCCAATTTAAAAATCGTTTTTTAAAGCCATTGTCTTCTCCCCGGTAAACTAACGGCATCGAATCGGTTTCGACCTGTTTGAAGCGGTCCCGCACCATCTTCCGGCTACTGAAGTAGCTGAGGACGCCGTAAGTGAGGAAAGCGACCGTGGCGAAAGAGGCCGTAGCTATGACCCAAAAAAGTCCCGTCATCCTTTCCTCCTTCAGACCTTAATGGCTACCATTCTCTTCATGATAACAATGCCGAAGCTGATACTGATAAGCGCGCCCGTTAATAATTTTACCCCTAAAGGGTCCCGGAACAGTATCAAGACATACTCCCGGTTCATGACATAAAGAGCCAGGAAGGTGACCAACGGCAAGAGGCTCAGGATCAACGCGGAGAAACGTCCTTCGGCGGTGAGGCCCTGGATCTTCCCCTTCAACTGAAGCCGGTCGCGGATAATGAGCCCAATATTTTCTAAAATTTCCGATAGGTTGCCCCCGGTCTCCGCCTGGATGATTACCGCGGTGACGAAAAAACGCAGATCCTGGCTGGCCACCCGTTCACCCATGCGCCGGAAAGCCTGCGTTATGCTCAAACCCAGTTTCTGCTCTTCGAAGGTGATTCGCATCTCGGTCCCGAGCGGACCGGGGATCTCCTGACTCACCAGGTCCAAGGTTCCCGACAAGGTGTGGCCGGCCCTGAGAGATCTGGCCAGCAACTCCATGGCGTCGGGCATGTAGCGCTCGATCTTGAGGGTCTTCCGCCTCCGCTTCCACCGCAGGAACATGAGGGGAAGCACCCCCAGCAGGAAAGATAAACCCAGGGACCAGACCCAACTGCCCACCAGCCACCCGATCAGAAAGCCCAACCCGGACAGGAGGATGGCGATACAGATAAAGGTGTTCGGGGCCAGGTAGATATCCGCCTGGAGCAATTGACGCTGGAGATTGTCCACCTTCCCCCAGCCCAAATAGCGCTCCGCCAGGTTCAAGACCACGCTCTCCTTGGTTTCCTGGAAGGCCTTGAAAACCTGGGCCCGAACCGCCTGTTCCCGCTTATTCCCCTGCAGGCGCTGATTGATCAGGCGCCGCTGGCGGATGGGTTCCACCAGGCCATAATTAATGCCGGTAATTAAAAGACACACCCCCAGGAATAGACCCAGCAGTCCCAGGGCATACTGGAATTCCATCCCAGCCAGGTTGAATTTTGTCAGGAAATCCATATTCCCCCTCTCCTCGCCGGTGCGACGGCGTTAGTTGCGCCCCAAGGGTCGCGGCGGCGGCACAAAAATGCCATCCGGCAGGGGCGCGCCAAAGAGCCGGCAGCGCTCAACGAAGCGGGGCCGCACCCCGGTGGCGACAAAGCGCCCCAAAACCTGCCCCTGTTCATCTATCCCCTGCCGCTCAAACACAAAAATATCTTGCATGCTGATGACGCCGCTTTCCATGCCGGTGATTTCCGCCAGGGCCACCATGCGTCTGACCCCATCACTGTGCCGCACTAATTGGATGACCACATTTAACGACGAGCTGATCATCTGGCGCATGGCCTTCTCCTGGATGGTGATGCCGGAGAGGGAGATCATGGTCTCCAGGCGCAGGAGAGCATCCCGGGCGGCGTTGGCATGGACGGTGGTCATGGAACCTTCATGCCCGGTATTCATGGCCGTGAGCATGTCAATGACCTCGGCGCCCCGGACCTCACCCACGATGACCCGGTCCGGCCTCATCCGCAAGCAGTTCTTCACCAATTCCCGCTGGGTGACCTCGCCTTTGCCTTCGATGTTGGCCGCCCGCGTCTCCAGCCGGCAGACGTGCTCCTGCTGCAACTGCAGTTCGGCGGCATCTTCGATGGTGATGATGCGCTCCGTGGCGGGAATGTAACCCGAGAGGATGTTAAGCAAGGTGGTTTTCCCGGCGCCAGTCCCTCCGGAGATCAGCACGTTTAATTTGCCCACCGCGATGGCCTTGAGGGTTTCGCCGATCTCCGCGGTAAGGCTGCCTTTGTCGATTAAATCCTCCAGGCTGGGGCGTTGGACGGAAAACCGGCGGATGCACAGCATGCAGCCATCTAAGGTCAGAGGGGAAATGATGGCGTTGACCCGGGAGCCATCCGGCAACCGGGCATCAACCATGGGGACGAATTCGTCTATCCGCCGGCCCACATTGCTGACTATCTTGTTGATAATTTTTAACAGGTGGTCGTTATCCTGAAACCGCACGTCCGTCAATTCCAGACGGCCTTGCCGTTCGACATACACCTGATTATAGCGGTTGACCAGAATGTCTGAAATGGTGGGATCCAGCAGCAGGGGTTCCAGGGGGCCCAATCCGAGGATTTCGAATTCCATCTCCCGGGCCAGCCGCGCCCTCTCCCGCATATTGAGGGGTTCTTTCTCTTCTTCCAGCAGCATACTGATGGCCTGCCGGATTTCTTTGGCCCTCAGTTTCTCATCCAGTTCCTCCAACTGACTGAGATCCAAACGCTCCAACAGGCAATGATGCACCCGTCGCTTGACTTCATAGAGGCGGGTTTCCCGGCCATCGTCTTGCCGGGGCGGCGCCACCTCGAGCGGCTTGGATTCCTTGCGAACAGGTTTAGGCCCCTTCAAGGTTTTGGTTATTTTTTTATTATATTCCAGCCAGCCCATTCATATGATTCCGTTAAAATAACCAGAATTTCTTTCTGGGTGTGGCGGCGCTGGCAGCCGCCTGCTCACCGTCGCCGATTTCCTCTACAACCCGAGACGCCAGTTCTTTGATGCCCCGCCAGAGTTTGGAACGCGGCGCCGCGCCCATCAGCGGCGTCCCTTGGTTCAGGGATTGCATCATGGCCTGATAGTCGCTGGGCAACGTCGCGAAGGCCGGGTGTTGCAGGATATTCCCCAGGTCCCCCAACTGTAAATCACAACTGCTATCGTACCGGTTCACCACGATCTTAATCTTGCGCTTATCCTGGTGCCACTCCATGGTATAGGGCCAGAGTTTTTTCAGGTTCCGGAGATCAGGGACGGTAAGCCCGGTCAGCATCAACACCATGTCGGCCTCGGTCATTACCTTGAGGAAGAGTTCATCCAGCCAATGACTGAGATCGATCACGATAAAATCGTACATGTTGCGCAGAAGGGCAAAGATCCGCTCCAGGCTCTCCAGCTCAATACTGTCCTGGTCTTTAAAATCAGCAGCCCCGTGCAGGATAGACAGTCTGGCCCCGTAAGGCTGCATGATTCTCTGCATGAAAGATTTATCCAGGGTGGCGATATTCTGGATCAGGTCCGCGATGGAATATTTCGATTCCTGGTCCAGGAAGGTGCCCACGTCGGGGAACGGCCGCCCCAGGTCTATCAGGGCCAGCCGTCCTGGGGTCGATTCCGCCAGAGCCTGCGCCAGGTTGACGGCGACCGTGGTGCTCCCCGCCCCCCCCTTGTGGCCGGTAACCACAATGATCCGGCCCTGCCGGTTATCCACGGGCATCAGCTGCTTCCTGGCCAGCCGCACCCGGCTTAAAGCGCCCTCCAGGTCGCCTTGGGTCAGGGGCAGGGGTAAGAATTCCCGAATCCCCACCTGCATGGCCCGGATCAAAAAATCCGGTTCCCGGCTATACGAACAGACCAGGACCTGCGTCTGGGGCATCTCCTGGGGCAGGTTCGCCAGCCACTCGGGGACCTGACTCTCCCCATTCATTTCCACCAGGACTACATCCGGAGACACTTCCCTGAGTTGCCCGGCAAAACTCTCGGGATCAGTGGTCTGGCCCAACAGCTTCAGTTGGGGAAGCTGGTCCAACACCGCCCCGATTTCCGGACGCTGGACCCCGGTCCCAAAGAGTATTGAAATGGTTAGCTGGTCAAGATGCATGCCTCGGTCTCCCCGGTGATGCGGCGAATGCCACAAGTTGCCATGCCCTTACCCTTCACGTTTATGGTTCTCCGTTATTCGGCTTAATTGAGCAGCTTTGTTTTAGAGTCGACCGCGCCAAAATTGGGGGCATTAGCATTGCCGCTGGCAACATGGACATTATATTTGTTCACAAAATATCCCTCGATATATTTGTCGCTGCCCCCCTGGGCGTCTTCAATGAACAAATCCACCCCGGCCGGGAGGCGACCCCAAGGGGACTCAGGCCTAATACCATGCAGAGCGGCGAAGGATGCGGCCCTTGATTTCAGC